>NZ_NOLK01000052.1:0-52220 GCF_002245985.1 Nostoc sp. 'Peltigera membranacea cyanobiont' 232 | reverse complement strand
CTCCCCTGCTCCCCTGCTATTTCCACAAGGGTACGCAACTCATACCAGTTATCCGCCACAATGGTGACACCAGACTCGATCGCTAAGATTAGTTCTTCACGAGATTTATTATTGCCGTGGAGATAGATTTTATTGGGACTAACACCCGCTTGTAGGGCGGTGTAAAGTTCGCCCCCAGAAACTACATCGATTCCTAATCCTTCAGACGCAGCGATCGCACAAACGGCTAAACAATTCCAAGCTTTTGAGGCGTACAATACTTGAGATTCGCCCTTGTAGTACTGCTTGAAAGCATCTCGGTATTGCTGACAAGCTAAACGCAAGGTTTCTTCATCTAAAATATATAAAGGTGAGCCAAACTGCTCTACTAGGGTTGTGACATCACATCCACCAATTTCTAGGGAGTCATGATTATGAACTCTAGCAGTTAAGGGTAAAAGTTCCTGATTAGGTGAGGGATTCGCGTTTATATCGCGCCTTTGAGGTAAATATTGACTTCCAGAATGTTGAACCCCAGTGGGGTGAGTCGATACCATAAATATAAAAGTTGTCCTTGTTCAAATTACGGGCTTTGAGTTCGTCTCCCGATTCCCAGTTTACAAAGGGTTTGTAATCTTATTCAATAAATGTGATCTCATCAGACTTAGAAATTAAATTACTGACAACAGATAATCTCAGTGCAATTCTGGAACTAGATCGAGCCTGTTTTGGCGGACTTTGGACTCTGGAGGGCTACAAACGAGAATTGGATAGTCCCAACAGCGATTTACTCGGTTTATTTTCCCCGTCCAATAGCATAAGTTTGCTAGGAATGGGTTGCTTTTGGTCAATTTTAGACGAAGCCCACATTACAATTTTGGCGGTTCATCCCGAATATCACCGTCAAGGCTTAGGACAGGCTCTATTATATTCACTTATCAAGACAGCTTGCGATCGCAAAATGGAGCGAGCTACCCTCGAAGTGCGAGCTTCAAACTTGGGGGCTATATCTTTATATCAAAAATTCGGCTTCAAAACAGCCGGACTGCGGCGGCGTTACTACCAAGATAACGATGAGGACGCACTAATTCTCTGGCTCCCAGATTTACAACACTCCAAATTTAAAGCAATTTTAGACCAGTGGTATTCCATTGTCAGCGATCGCCTAGACAAATCCTCTTGGCACTTGATTTTTAAGTAGTTGGGGATTATTGAAGAAGAATTCAGGAGTCAGAATCAAGACGCTCTCTACGAGACGCTGCGCGTAGCTTGCTTCCCCACAGGGGTACGCGGACTCGCTTGCCGCCGGCGCTTTCTGGTGCATCTACTTCGTTAACACCCCCATCTAATTCCAAGCTACTAAATTGGAGATTTTAATGCTCTTGACCTTAAACCCTTGCTCTAACTGCATTTTCGCAGCCTGCCGTAGGCATCGCAGCAGGCTACGATCGGGCTTGCGATCGGCTTCAGCAAAAAAGAGCAACTTTGCTGGGGTTATTTTTATTTAAATATTTTATATAAAAATAAAATAATATAACAAAAGTATATATAATGTTTTTTTTGCTTGATATTTAAAAATTTATATGGTATATGTAGGTGTTTGGGATTAAGTAAGTAAATTCTGAATATAAGCAGTCAGCTATTTGTAATAAATCCCAAAAACGCTGGTGAACTAAAGCTCCTCAGTACACTAGCAACATAAAAGTAGTTAATAGTTAACAATTAGCCCATCAACTAAAGTCATAGCTTCAAGATGTCTATAATCTGTTATACAGGCATCCAAAAGCTTTGCCTGTGCTAAAATCAGCATACCGGCACGACCGCAGATGATGGGATAAAGCCATGTTTGAGCGCTTCACAGAAAAAGCCATTAAGGTAATCATGCTGGCCCAAGAAGAGGCCCGCCGTTTAGGTCACAACTTTGTCGGAACCGAGCAGATCCTCTTGGGTCTGATTGGCGAAGGCACTGGTGTGGCTGCCAAGGTGCTGAAATCAATGGGTGTCAATCTCAAAGATGCCCGAATTGAAGTTGAAAAAATTATCGGACGGGGATCGGGCTTTGTTGCCGTGGAAATTCCGTTTACCCCACGGGCAAAGCGAGTTTTAGAACTCTCCTTGGAAGAAGCACGCCAACTGGGGCATAACTACATTGGCACCGAGCATCTGCTGTTGGGCCTAATCCGCGAAGGGGAAGGCGTCGCAGCCAGGGTGCTAGAAAACCTCGGTGTGGATCTATCTAAGGTAAGAACCCAAGTCATCCGCATGTTGGGCGAAACGGCCGAAGTTTCACCAGGCGGTTCATCCGGGCGCACAAAAACCCCAACTCTGGATGAATTTGGTTCAAACCTGACCCAAATGGCGATGGACAATAAGCTCGATCCGGTGGTGGGACGCGCCAAGGAAATTGAGCGAGTAATTCAGATTTTGGGTCGCCGAACCAAAAATAACCCAGTGCTGATTGGGGAACCAGGGGTTGGTAAAACTGCGATTGCTGAAGGTTTAGCTTCACGCATTGCCACTAAAGATATCCCTGACATCCTCGAAGATAAACGCGTCGTTACACTGGATATTGGTTTGCTCGTAGCAGGAACCAAATACCGGGGTGAATTTGAAGAACGTTTGAAAAAAATCATGGATGAAATCCGCTCTGCGGGTAATGTCATTCTCGTGATTGATGAGGTACACACCTTAATTGGTGCAGGTGCAGCAGAAGGTGCTATAGACGCAGCTAATATCCTCAAGCCAGCTTTGGCCAGAGGTGAGTTGCAGTGCATCGGCGCTACCACCTTGGATGAATACCGGAAGCACATCGAGCGAGATGCAGCACTAGAGCGGCGTTTCCAGCCAGTGATGGTTGGCGAACCTACAGTTGATGAAACAATTGAAATTTTATATGGTCTGCGCGAACGCTACGAGCAACACCATAAGCTGAAAATCTCCGACGAAGCATTAGTGGCGGCGGCGAAGTTATCAGACCGTTATATTAGCGATCGCTACCTCCCAGATAAAGCCATCGATTTAGTTGATGAAGCTGGTTCTAGAGTGCGCTTGATTAACTCCCAACTGCCACCCGCAGCCAAGGAGTTAGACAAAGAACTGCGTCAGATATTGAAAGAAAAAGATGACGCGGTGCGCTCCCAAGACTTTGACAAAGCTGGGGAATTGCGCGATCGCGAAATGGAAATCAAAGCCGAAATCCGGGCGATCGCTCAAAGCAAGACCAATGCAACAGGTACAGAAGGTGAAGAACCTGTAGTTACAGAAGAAGACATTGCCCACATTGTCGCTTCCTGGACTGGAGTACCGGTGAACAAACTCACCGAATCTGAATCTGAAAAGCTGCTGCACATGGAAGATACCTTGCACCAGCGTTTAATTGGTCAAGATGAAGCTGTGAAAGCAGTTTCACGGGCAATTCGTCGCGCTCGTGTTGGTTTGAAAAATCCCAACCGACCCATAGCTAGCTTTGTCTTCTCTGGGCCTACTGGTGTAGGTAAAACCGAGTTGGCGAAGTCCTTAGCTGCTTACTTCTTCGGTTCCGAAGAAGCGATGATCCGCTTAGATATGTCCGAATACATGGAGCGTCACACCGTCAGCAAGCTGATTGGTTCCCCTCCAGGTTATGTTGGCTATAACGAAGGTGGTCAGTTGACCGAAGCCGTGCGGCGGCGTCCTTACACCGTGGTGTTGTTCGACGAAATCGAAAAAGCCCACCCCGATGTCTTCAACATGCTGCTGCAAATTTTGGAAGACGGTCGGTTAACTGATGCCAAAGGTCGCACGGTAGACTTCAAAAACACCTTGCTGATTTTAACTTCCAATATTGGTTCTAAGGTAATTGAAAAAGGCGGTAGCGGTATCGGCTTTGAATTCTCCGAAGATGCCAGCGAGTCAACTTACAACCGGATTCGCTCTTTGGTGAACGAAGAACTCAAACAGTACTTCCGTCCAGAGTTCCTCAACCGACTCGATGAAATTATCGTCTTCCGTCAGTTGAACAAGCCGGAAGTGACCCAAATCGCCGAAATTATGCTCAAGGAAGTATTTGGTCGTCTGACGGAAAAGGGTATCACCTTAGAAGTCACAGACCGCTTCAAGGATCGATTGATCCAAGAAGGTTACAGTCCCAGCTACGGCGCAAGGCCATTACGTCGGGCAATTATGCGCCTGTTAGAAGATAGCCTAGCAGAAGAAATTCTGTCTGGTCGTATCAAAGATGGCGATACAGCCCTTGTTGATGTGGATGAAAATGGCATTGTCCAAGTTAGTTCTCAACAGCGTCGGGAATTGTTACCCCAAGGTGTTGAGTAAGATTTAGGGTTTGGGATTTGAGTCTCAAATAAAAAATTAGAAAACGGTAGAGTATTAATTGCTCTACCGTTTTTTTGTTTGAATATGTCTAATGCAGACGACGAATACCGCGTCATTCCGCCGCAAGATCCAATGAAGAATAACTGGGAATTTACGGAAGTATGGATAGATCCAAGTCATTCCCCTCCATATGTTCTTTTATTGCTCTGTGATAGTGAAGAAAACTGTCATATTTATGATCCGGCACAGGGTTATAAAGTTGTATTTTCTACTAATAACTATGATGAAGCCAAGTTATATTTACTAGAAGATGAATTTGAATCAGTTCAAGGTAGGGTGTTAGCTGCGGAATTATAGCAGTTTTCAGTTGTGCAATACGCCCGATTATTGGGGAGTCCGAAACCAGAATCGTAGGTTGGGTTTCGTTCCTCAACCCAACCTACACCTATAGCGCGTATTGAGATAAAAAAGCTATTTAATAACTAATATAGTCTTTCCAAGCCTCAAATCTATATACAGAAAGACTTTGACATTGTTTTGCTTAGTGTATTGATATATCTGGGTTTAAGTTATTTTTGAGTATTTGGTGTATTTCCCTTACCCTGCATGAGTTTGAGGCTTGTTTATCCCTCAAACATGTTTAAGTCCCAGTAGTAACACTTAAAAAACTCAATTCAAAAAAATATAATTTAAGTGTTTTCCTTAAGGCATCTTGTAAAAAAAAACACGCATAATGATTGAAGTGAATGGTGTCTTAACGCTGTAGGTTCGGGTTATCAAGGCGGCTTACAAGCACTTCTCGAACGCTACAAATAGGCAATTATTTATTGCAGAGACATAACTGATACTAGTAAAAAATTTAAGGAGTCTACCAAATCATGGCAGTTACACTTACAAAAGGACAACGTGTATCACTCGACAAAGTTGCACCAGGACTAACTGAGGTATTTATTGGTCTTGGATGGGATGTCAAAGTAATGGACACTGGTTCCGCCTTTGACTTAGATGCATCAGTTTTCATGGTGGGGATTAACGAAAAACTAATTTCAGATAACCATTTCATTTTCTATAACAATCTTGTCAGCCCAGATCCAAATAAGTCAGTTCAACACACGGGAGATAATCTGACAGGCGTAGGCGATGGTGATGATGAAGTCATCAAGATTAATCTGCAAAAGGTTCCTGCTGATGTTCATCAAATTTTTATTACTGTAACTATTCATGAAGCCGCAGAACGGAAGCAAAATTTTGGTCAAGTTCAAAATGCTTTTGTGCGCGTCGTTAATGCTCAGAGCAATCAAGAAGTAGTCCGGTATGACTTAGTGGAGGATTACTCAATCGAAACTGCATTAATTATGGCTGAACTCTATCGTAAAGACGGAGAGTGGCGTTTAAATGCTGTTGGTTCAGGCTATCAAGGTGGATTAAAAGCTTTATTAGACCGTTTTAGCTAGGAGATTGAGTATGGCAATTAGTTTACAGAAAGGACAACGGATTTCACTTTCTAAGGAAGCACCTGGTCTAAGCAAAATGATGTGTGGACTGGGCTGGGATGTCGCTAAACGCTCAGGCGGTGGATTTTTTAGTAATTTTGGTGGCGGTGGTCAAAACTATGACCTAGATGCATCTCTAATCTGTCTGGATGCAAATGGCAAGTTAACAGCTAAAGAGAATATTATCTACTTCGGAAATCTTCAGCATTTGTCTGGAGCCATAACTCACACAGGGGACAATTTAACTGGTGCAGGTGATGGCGATGATGAAGTGATTATAGTTGATTTGCCGCGCATACCTGCCCAGATTGTTAAGTTAGTCTTCGTAGTCAATATTTACGATTGCATTGCCCGTAAGCAGGACTTTAGTCAAATTGAAAATGCTTTTGTGCGCCTGGTGAATGCAGCTAATAATAAAGAACTGGCTCGATATAACCTCTCCGGTAAGGAGTATTTGGGCATGACTGGGATGGTCTTGGCTGAAGTGTATCGACACAATGATGACTGGAAACTAGCAGCTATTGGGGATGGTGTCAATGTCAATGGCTTAGGTGAACTCGCTGGCTCTTACTCTTAAATACTAAGCAAACTTGTAATTATGGCTATTACACTTCAAAAGAGTGGCGATTCCCACAAAATAGACCTGAGTAAAGCAGGTAACTCTAAGCAACTGACGGTTCATATCAACCTGAATTGGAATCAGCAGTCCAATCAAAACGCTGGATTCTTTTCCAAGTTGCTTGGAGGTAACAATGCTCCTGACCTTGACTTAGGTTGTATGTATGAAACTGTAAATGGTGAAAAAGGGGTTATCCAGCCTCTAGGAGGAAATTTTGGAGCCAAAAATTCTTCTCCTTACATCTTTCTTGATAAAGATGACCGTACTGGAGCAGCCTCAGACGGTGAAAATATGTTCATTTACAGACCGGACACAATTAAACGAGTGATGTTTTTTGCCCTAATTTATCAGGGAACACCCGATTTTAAGTCTGTGGGTGGTCGGATGCTTTTCAAAATCAGTAATGGCGACGAAATTTATCTGGAACTTAATAACCCAGATACAAATCGACCTTTCTGTGCTGCTGCTATGGTAAGTAACATTGGCTCTGAAGTTACGATTTTAAAGGAAGAGAAATACTTTAGTGGACATAAAGAGGCAGACGATTACTATCGTTTTGGCTTTAGCTGGGTAGCTGGCTCTAAGTAAAATGTCGCTCTACGATCGCCTGAATTTAACTAAGACAAATCGTAAGCTGCAAGTTCCAATTTGGGAACGGATTAATCTTGATAGACCTTCAAAACCTCGCTGTCAAGGTTGCCGTTCTCATATCCAAACTAATTGGCGAGTGTGTCCATATTGTGGATGGTTAATTGTTTCAAAAAACAGCGAAGTTCGCCATTGTGTCTGGGTCAATATTTCAAACATGATTATCGGCACTGAAGATAATAGCACCATACTAGAAGTTATGGCAGATGCGCTTGCTAAAGTTTTCAGTGCTTTTAGGAGTGTCAATGTGTTTTTGACCTCAGAACCACCTGATGAAAAAGAGTGGAACCAAAACTTTACCCACGTCTATGTGTTTGTTGATCAAGAACCAGTTGACTATCTAGGAATTGCCAGTTTCCGTCATAGTAAAGTTACAGACCGTGCTGCTGTTCGTGTAGACCAAGTACTTCATGCTTCTTACCGAGTGAGTCTGAATCTGAGCCAATTGTCTAACTTGATTGCTAATACTATTACCCACGAAATTGGTCACACTTTGGGATTAGACCATTCCCAACTACCAACAGATGTAATGCACGATGGACTCGATCATGGAATTCACAGTTTGATGCCTCCCTCATTTCATGCCGAACAAATCATCTTGATGAATAATGCCATTCGTAAACATAAATCTTCATAGCATGAATTGGTATTGAACTTTTATCAAGTGTTGGAATTCGTCATTACTTACTTTGAAAAACATTCAATATTCTCCTTTGGCAGTCTTTTTATTAGCTAAAAGAGTTTTAGGCTTTGAACCATTTATTTAAATATAACCACTTAATATGCTTACTCGTAAAGTCAGCGATCGCGTTCTACCATTTCAGGGACTCACATCTGCTCAGGTAAAACTTAACCGCGAAAAATATGGTGCTAACGTTCTTACTCCCCCAGAACGAGAGCCATTATGGAAATTGTTCTTAGAAAAATTTGAAGATCCAGTAATTCGGATTCTGATGATTGCGGCTGCGATCGCTATTAGTGTCGGGATTTTTGAGGGTGAATATGCTGAAGGCTTAGGGATTGTAGCTGCTATCTTATTAGCGACAACTCTCGCTTTTTTCAACGAATACAAAGCCAGTAAAGAATTTGACATTCTCAATCAAGTTTATGATGAAGTTTCTATCAAAGTCATCCGGGATAGCAGCTTTACCACCGTTAAGCGCAAAGATTTAGTTTTTGGTGATGTTATATATGTAGAACAAGGTGAAGAAATCCCTGCTGATGGACAAATTTTAGAAGAAATATCTTTAGAAATTGACCAGTCAAAAATCACGGGAGAAGCGGAACCAGTTAAAAAGCTGACTCAGGCTGACGCAGAAAATCAACGTATTGAAGAAGGAACTTACCCAGCTTACAAAATTTATCGCAGTACGATTGTTGAACAAGGACAGGGTTATTTTGAAGTTACTGCTGTTGGTGACAATACAGAAATTGGTAAATTGGCAACAGCAATTGCTAGCATCGAAAACACAGAAGACACACCGCTTAATCATCAACTAGAAAAACTTAGTAAACTCATTGGTGTAGTTGGTCTTGGATTTGCTGGTTTCACTTTCGTATCTTTGCTGGTGCGCGGTTTTGTCACTAAAGAATTAAGCCTGAGTTCTCAACAGTGGTATGTTGTCGGACTGTCAATTATTAGTGTATTAATAATACTTAGCCGAGTATGGCTACCTGTAATTTATGATGGTCTGGAGCTAGCTGGTAGCAAACTTATAGCACCAAAATGGCTGGAAAATAATAGTCTTCCTAGTTGGCTAAAAACAGTTGGTATAGGATTAGTATTTTTCACTATCGGACTTGCTTTAGGCTATCCTCTAGGACTAATTCCTGGCTCTATAAATAACTGGGTTCCTGGTAGTGTTGCCAAAGCATTACTGCACTACTTTATGGTAGCTGTGACAATTATTGTGGTAGCTGTGCCAGAAGGTTTGGCGATGAGTGTTACTCTCAGCCTTGCCTACAGTATGAAAAAGATGGCGGCTTCCAATAATTTGGTGCGTCGGATGCACGCTTGTGAAACTATTGGTTCAGCTACAGTAATTTGCTCTGATAAAACTGGCACTCTTACCCAAAATCAAATGCGGGTGTATGAAGTCAATTTTCCTAGTTTAAATTCTCAACAGTTGCCAGCACTTAAAGATGTGAAAGGGTTAATTGCAGAGGCTATCGCAGTTAATAGTACTGCTGATTTAGAGAAAAAACCTTTGCAGGCTCCTCGTCCTATTGGCAATGCCACAGAAGGAGCTTTACTTTTATGGCTAGATAGCCAGGATAGTGATTACATATCTTACCGGGGTAATTTTCAAATAAAATCCCGAATGCCTTTTTGTGGTCAGAAAAAATACATGGGCACAATTGGCATTTCCTCTGTAACTGGGGAGGATGTGCTTTATGTGAAAGGAGCGCCAGAGGTAATTTTGGAGCGTTGTTCGCAAATTCTTACACAGCAAGGGCTAGAATCACTCAAGAATAAAGCCGCGATCGCATCTGCAATTAAAGAATATCAAAGAGGAGGAATGCGGGCATTAGGGTTTGCTTACCATGAAGTCTCACAGCATTTGAGTGAGACGAACTTGGACGAAATTGCTCACGACATGACTTGGCTGGGGTTTGTGGCAATTTTAGACCCCTTGCGTCCAGAAGTACCTGATGCTATCCAAGCCTGCTTAGATGCAGGAATACAAGTCAAAGTTGTAACAGGTGATAACTCGGAGACGGCTAAGGAAATTGCTCGTCAAATTGGACTTTGGCAAGAAGAAGATGACTTGAATAGCGGTTATTTACATTTGACTGGTCAACAATTTGACCAACTGAGTGACGAAGAAGCAAGTCAGGCAGTGCTGCAATTAAAGGTACTTTCCAGAGCGCGACCACTTGATAAGCTGCGGCTGGTGAAACTATTACAGGAAAATGGTGAGGTGGTAGGTGTCACCGGAGATGGTACAAACGATGCAGCTGCTCTCAAGCAAGCTCAGGTAGGTTTGGCTATGGGAAGTGGTACAGCGATCGCTAAAGAAGCCAGTGATATCATTTTGCTTGACGATTCTTTTCGCAGTATTGTAAATGCAGTTGTTTGGGGGCGATCGCTTTACCAAAATATCCAAAGATTTATTCTGTTTCAGTTAACAATCAACGTTGTGGCGTTAGGAATTGCTTTAGTCGGGCCATTTATCGGTGTAGCGCTACCTCTAACTGTCACCCAAATGCTCTGGGTGAACTTAATTATGGATACCTTTGCTGCTTTGGCTTTGGCGACGGAACCCCCTCATTTGAGCGTGATGCAGCACTCTCCTCGTAACCCAGAAGCTTTTATTGTCACCAAAGCAATGGCACAGAATATTTTTACTGTTGGGTTAGCATTTTTGCTTTTTCTGGTTGGTTTCTTACGCTATATCCGTCGAGATGGAGAAATCACTCCTTATGAGCTTTCCGTGTTCTTCGGCGTGTTCGTAATGTTACAGTTCTGGAATTTGTTCAATGCTCGATGCTTGGGGTTAAAGCAGTCTGCCTTCAAAGGTTTGTCTAAGAATAAAGGATTTGTAGCGATCGCTATTACCATTTGTGTAGGACAGATATTGATTATTCAGTTTGGTGGTAGCGTTTTTAGAACAGTACCTTTGTCTTTGGTAGACTGGATAAGTGTAATTGTTGCAACATCGACAGTGCTTTGGATTGGTGAGCTATGGCGCTTCATAATGCGGTTTAAATTAAAAAGTCATCTGTGAGAATCCTATTAACTACTGCAAATTTTGGCAAATCCTTGGTAAACCGATATCAAAAATAGCATCGGTAATTTTAATTCCAAGGCGTTGAGTATAATTTAGAGCTTGGGATTAAATCTCAAATAGAAAATTACAAAACGGTAGAGTATTTATTGCTCTACCGTTTTTTGCGTGAAAATATCTGGGTTTGCGATCGTTATATTCTTATCGTAGTTGGGAAATTTAGCTGTATAGCTTGGTAGGAGAATTAGTATACAACATGAACAAAGGAGCAAGGACGTGCAAAGCATACTTTTAAGCCGCGAAGAAGTTGGACGACGTGCGAAAGAATTATATTAAAATAGCATTCGTCAACAAGTGGAACGAGAAGAAAACATCGGTAAAATAGCGATCGTTGATATAGAGACAGGTGAATACGCAGTTGATAAAACAGGCTTATAATCGGCACGATATTTACGTAATAAACACCCATTTGCTCGACTTTTTGGTATTCGCATTGGTTATAAAGTCGCTGTTTCCTTCAGTGGTGAGATGGAGCGCGATTATCGGTGATTTCTGGGGATGAACTGAGACAAATGATAAAAGAGTGATGTTAAAAGTAAGTTTCAGTTCTTCATTTAAACGAGCTTTTTTAGCTTTCAATCATAAGCGCCGACTAAGGTCAGTAGCTACTCGTCGATTAGCCACCCACGCTCTATTCCATGTTCAATTCCGCCAGTCCAGTCCATTTTCAGATGCTTCCGCACTTTATGGAATAGATGTTGAACTACAACTGGATTAATTGAATTTTTAACATATTTTTCTTCATACCTAAATTCTCGGTCAGTGTTTTTCTGCTGACGTAATACGTAAATTTGGTCAACTTTGTACTTCCGAAGATTGACATCACTGGTCAACTTGATCCACTCCATAAGTACAACATATAAACTATTTGGATTTCTTGCCTTTAAATCCTCTGCTGCTCGTGATGAACCTTCGAGCATAGTTTTATCCAGATATGTCTTACATTCAATTGCAACAACTGGAATATCGAAAATGTGTGTTTCAGTATTTCCTGTAACTGTAACTTCAGAGTAGTTTTCCGGTTCCTCTTTAAGAAGTGGGAGTATTTCACCAGGATTTTCATCTTTCTCCGGTGGGATTGCTGCTTGAAATGATACTTGAATAGTGGCTCCAATTACAAAGTCATGAACTTTCTTTTCAATCCGTGCATACGGACGCTTAAGCATCTCAGAGTATTTTGGCGGCACAAAGAAAATATCTTTGAACGTATGTGATTTGCCGATAAGAGCATTTTCTCCAAAGTCTCTTACTAAATCTTTAAACAGATAATAGAGAAATTCCTCCAGCACGCTAGAGTGAAGGTTTGATCTAGAATCAAACTTCTCAGCATAGTGCTGCTGGTCTAAAAAGTCTTTATATTTTGATAGAAGTTCTACCCTAGTAGCAATAATTGTGTCATCTTGAGCAGTAGGTATTGATATCGGCCCAACTAATTCCAGATTAGCAGAACGCCAATTATCATACTCGTATCTAATTTCACTGAGATATTTTTTACTCTCAACATCTCTGTATTTTGTGCGGTGATTCTCCTTTTGTTCAAGATTAGAGCCGTGAACTAAAGGGTTCCTATCGCTTTTGGGCATAGCTCTAATTTCTCTTGAAGATGAAGTGCGATCGCTTTAGCAAGAATAGGTGGTACAGCATTACCTACCTGATTGTACTGGCAAAGAAACTTCTCGTCGAATCTCTCTTCTCGATGTAATAATTTGTGAGATACAACAGTCTTCTTCCCTAGAAACCGATAAGTGTCAGGAAAAGATTGAACACGCGCCCCTTCACGGGCTGTCAAATTGCGATGCTGGAAAGGATGAAGAAAATTGGCGTAAAACGAAGCGGCTATTGTATGTGATGGTTTATATGGATTTAAACGTCGGTTATTCTGGTCATAACTTATCTCAGATAACTCACCATTTCCACTACGTCGTCTCGCCCCATGTTCTTTTGGTGCATCTGAACTTGATTCACCCCATTTAATATGTTTGAAGCGTTCTACAAGCCTCTGGGAATGATCCATTGCAACATGATTATAAAGTGTTCTACTGCCATTCCTGATCAAGCTTTGATAGTTATTGAGAGGTTCTGAAATATAAGGTTGTTCTTCTTCACCCTCACGTGCATTCAGCGGTGGTAAATCTGATATAGCATCCCACAAGCTCATGGTAGGAAGTAAACCCATGCAGGCAAATATTGATAATTGAGAGTTATTGATATGCAATAAATCTAAAGAGTGCGTTTTTGGAGGAATACCTAATTCTTTTCCTGTTTTATTTCCCACAATAAAAATCCGCTCCCTAATTTGCGGTACACCATATTCAGCAGCATTTAATGACCATATCTCTACAAAATATCCGAGGTTTTCAAAAGTTTCTTTAATAATATCTGTTACTTTTTTTCCTTCAATATTTTTGCGCGAAAGTAACCCTTTAACATTTTCCATTACAAAAGCTTGAGGTTCGAGAAAACATATCCACTCAGCAAAGTTAATGAATAGACTATTTCTAGGATCTTTAGGATCTTTTTGTGCTGGCCCGGCAATACTAAAGCCTTGACATGGAGGCCCACCAATAACAATATCCGGTTTGAAGAAACAGATATCCTTAACGCCACTTGCAGTATTTAAATCACGGATATCCTGTTGAATAACTGTCATATTAGGGCGGTTATGGCGCAGTGTATCACAAGCCCAGGTATCAATCTCAACGGATAAAGGAACAGAAAAACCTGCCATCTCGAAACCTAGACCAAAGCCGCCAGCCCCAGCAAACAAATCAATAGTGATAGGTTGTGCTGTTACCATAGGCTCTTAATATGGTTACTCATCTGGTTTACCTTCTAAACATTCTAGGATGATACCCTTGTAGCGCTTTGTCAACCTGCTACACAGTTATACGCTCTTTTAAAAAACTAACCAAACTCTCGTAACGAAATCTGGGGTACAATACCGCATTACAGTCTTTGAGATGATTATCCCGATTTTAAATATGCGTCTATTCCGAGAAAAAGAATGGTTATTTACTTTACTGGTAATATCTCTAATTCTATGGCTAATATTTTTAGGAAACTCCCCTTTACGAGACTGGGATGAAGGTACTTATGCTCTAGTCGCCAGAGAAATTTACCGGACTGGTAACTGGCTTTATCCCACTATTCAGGGAGAACCATTTTTATTAAAACCGCCTTTGATGCAATGGTTAATTGCTTGGTGCTACCAACTAGGAGGAGTGCAAGAGTTTACCACACGCTTACCTGGTGCAGTTTTAACTGCCTTGGGAGTGCCTTTGCTTTACTTGGTAGGGCGTTTAGCTTTTAAGCAAAGTTTACCAGCTTTATTTGCTGCTTTAGTTTACTTGACAATGTTGCCTGTGGTGCGTCATGGACGACTAGCAATGTTAGATGGCATGACTATTTCTTTTTTCTTGCTGTTGTTGTTTTGTCTTTTAAAGGCACGTCAAAACCGAAAATATGCTCTAGGTGTGGGATTTTGTCTGGGGTTAATTATTTTGACTAAGGGAATGATAGTTTTGCTATTGGGGGCGATCGCTTGTTTATTTCTGCTTGCAGATCGACAATTGGCTTTGTTGAAAAGTCCCTATCTCTGGGTGGGAATTTTATTAGGAAATGCTCCTGCGATCGCTTGGTATACTGCCCAATGGCAACATTATGGGAATACTTTCTTAGAAGTGCATTTTCAAGCACAAGCCTTTGACCGCCTTACACAAACTGTTGAAGGTAATAGCGGGCCTCCTTGGTACTATTTATTAGAATTACTCAAATATGGTTTTCCCTGGCTGCTATTTTTACCTGGAGGGCTTTATCTAGCATGGAAAAAACGTCATAATACTTGGGGTTCTCTAGTTCTGTTAGGCATAGTTGTTTACTTAGGAACTATTTCTTTTATGAGAACTAAACTTCCGTGGTATGTCATGCCTGTATATCCATTTTTAGCCTTGGCAATTGGTGCTAATTTGAACGAGGTTTGGCAGAATCGTCATTTTAAAATGCGAAGTTTGACAATATTTTTAGCGATTATTTCTATTGCTGGTTTAGGAGGCTGTGTTTACTTTTTTATGAAGAAACAGCCGATTTTAATAGTTATGAGTATTGTTTTGGCAATAAGTATGGGAATTGCAGCATGGCTAGTTAAACAGCGCGATCGAAAATTTATTCCAGTGCTATTTACAGGAATGTATTTAGTTTTAATCCTGCTGGTAAGTTCTCAATCTTGGATTTGGGAATTAAAAGAAGCTTTTCCAGTCAAACCAGTTGCAGCATTAATTCGCCAACAGGTATTACCAGGAACAACAATCTATAGCTCATTTGCTTATAATCGTCCTAGTTTAGATTTCTATAGTGATTGCAAAGTAATTTCTGCTTCTGTTGCTGTCTTAAAAGAACAATTTGATAATAAATCTTATTTATTATTAGATAATCCGACTTTACAACAGACAAATTTATCTGAATATCACATTTTAGGCATTGCTGATAATTTTACTCTGATTTCACAATCAATTAAGTAATACCTGATAGACTTTTTTGCAAAAAAAATGTCAAATATATTTGGATTTATCAATATGATATTAGCTAATTTTTTTCAAAAAGATATACATCATGTTGTTGATATTGTAATTTATATTTTGACTGATTTTTCAAAATATTTGCCAAGTTTGAAAGAGATTCTGAACTTGCAGCCCAACCGGGATGGCGGACATTGAGCAAGACATAATGAAACTTATTTAATTCAGTAATGTCTTGAGAAGGATTATATTTAAAACTAATCAAATCTCTATGGGTTAAATGTGGAGTAATTATATCTGTAGTCAGAACGCTATCTTTAGTTTTAACTAGAGCGATCGCCTCTTTTGTGGCTGACCAATTGTCCAGATGATGAAGATATTTTGAGCTAAAGAACCCAACTTTGCCTAAAGCAAAAAACCAAACTAAAGACCACAAAAAAATTACTTTTCTTTGTTTTAGCCATCCTTTCCCTGCTGCTAGGCTGGCAATTCCAACTAAAATAAGAAATGAAATTGCTGGTAAAGAATAATGCAAAACTAGATTTTTTTGGGAGGGATGATCTGCAAGCAAATTTAGTGCTACACAAGGAATTATACTAATCAAAGGGACAAGATATTGTGGTTTTAAAGCCCAAACAATAGGTAATAATAAGAAACATAAATATTCTAAATTTATAGTTGAAAAAATGTTTTTAAAAATAATTTGCGGTTGGTAAAGTAATATTTGTACCATTTCTGAAAATGAGTTTCCTAAATAGCTATATCGATAAAGATGACGGGTAAGTAACGCTGCTTCGCTACCAAAGAAAGGGATGATAATCCAGTTAGCAATCAAAAACCACATTGTCCCACCAATCATGGCGATCGCACCATATAAGCGTCGCTTTTCAAACAAGAGTAACCAAATCCCCATAGCCACTACAGTCAGGGACAATACAGCTTTACAACCCAATATCAAAAGAATACTGACGCAAAACCAAACTATTTTTCTCGATCTAGCAGCGAAAACTGCCATCAAAAGTGCAGGGACAGCGATGGTATCTGGATGAAAATCGCATAAATTGCTATTGTAAATCACCGGATACATTAGATATACAGCTACCATTGCAACTGCTAAATTTTCTTTTAAACCTGCTTGTAGCGCCAGAAAATATGTAGGTAAAACACCTAAAGCTAAAGCAACAGACTGGACTGCAAATAGCCAATAAACACTAGGATAAATTTTGTACAGTAAAGCCAAAGGATATAAAATCCAAGCAGCATGATCGGCTAAAACATGAAAACCAAGTACAGAAGAAACTGGCGGTTTTCCCTGACTAATTAAGTAAATTCCTTGGTCAAAAAATGCTAAATCTCCAGATGAATTAAATAACTCATGTCGTAAGCTACTGGAGATAAATAAAATTAAGGTACTAATGCCGATAATTGCTCTGATATTATTCATTTTTGGCAGTCGTCCTATTACTTAAATCCTAGTTGCCTTTACTACAATTTTCTATCAATATTCGAGGAAAATTCAGCTTGTAATTTCGGATAAATTACATCACACTTTCGCACAACAAACCAGAGTGCAAAACCTAAAGGGATTGAAAATAACTGGATAAATATGGGAGTTCCTAAATAGCCAAAAAATGATGCCATTTGCACAACTATAGCTACCCAAAAATGTCGGGGAAAGTAAAAGGCAAAGATAATCGAAAGAATATCAGCAGGATAAAAATATCTTTCGTGCATTTTAGGCAGGATATATGGCATAAACAAAACTGATATGGTCGCTAAGTATATCAGTCTGTCTTGAGTGATTTTTAATCTACTTTTATAAACAATATATACCAATAAAAATATTGCACATATAGTTAATGTTAAAGCTATAGGGACAACAATATTATAAAAATTGTTAGGAATCCATTGATAAAGATTAGGTGCGCCTTTAGCCAATTCCTTGTACTTATTAGCTTGGTTAAAGTATACCAAAAGCAATTCTAATATCGGTCTTCCCATCAACCAAGATGGTAAAACTGTAACTACATATACTGCTGGAATTAATGGTAAATAATACCAGTGTATTCTTTTTTTGAGCAAGAGAATCAATAACAAAGGTGCTAAAAACATAGCTTGCAATTTAAAAGAAAGTGCTACACCAAAACTAAGTAAGGCTGGAATTTCTTTTTGAATAGATAAGAAGTAAATACAGGCAATCAAACCCGTTGTATAGATAACATCACATTGACCCCAGAGGGCACTATTATATATAACAGTCGGACTCAGTATAACTACCAAAAAGGCAAATATAGGTTTCCTGCCCTCTGGGTATTTTAGTCTGACAATTTTGTAAGTTAAAAAGGCACAAAGAAAATCAACAGTCATCGCAAAAAGCTTGATTGTGAAGATTTTCGGCAACCCAGATAGCAGGGTGGCAGAAATTAAAATCCAGTATAGGTAGGAGGGTGTGTAATCGGCAAAACTATATTTGAGAGCGCTAAAGCCACCATGAGATGCTATGAAATCATACCAGGGTGCTAAAAAAAACTTATAATCTACCGATTTATTTGGAACACAAACTAATCTAATCAGCACTGCTAATATAATGCCAATAGCCAAGTATCCCGAAGCCAGGGATGGGAAAGAGTTTAACAATCTATTGAACTGGTGTTTCACTAATTTTAATAATGTCTTATCGGAAGTTTTCGTTATAAATTGTATCAGTCTTGGCAGTGTCCACTAAATCAAGAGGAATAGAAGCAAGTACATCTAAGAGGATTTTTGTAAAGTCTATTTTTTTACTCGACTGGACTATTATAAGTTGCGGCGACATGAGACTTTACCCACCCCTGTTGGTTGGTTTAAAAACTTGATTTTTCGTGCTTTCTGCGTAGGCAGATTTTGTTTGCATAGTAGCTAATTATATTCGCCCAATACTACGAGCCTTCATTTGTAACTTGAACAGTGGATTGGCTAGATTGGGCTAGATAAATACCCACTAAAACTACGGCGAAAGTCGCCCAGTCAAACAAACCTACCTGTTCTGAAAAAATGAACCAAGCAAAAATCGAGGCTAGGACTGGTTCGAGGAGAAGCGTAACGGCGACGACGCTTGAAGAGATTCTGCTGAGGCTATAAGCTAAAAGTCCCTGACCCAACACTTGGCAGAAGAGGGCTTGGAAAATGATGAAAAACCAACCCATCCAGGAATAGGGTAACAGCCTATCTTCGAGGAATGCTACGAGGGGTAGGAGAAACATTGTTGTTAGTCCACAGCGCCAGAGCATGATAGTTGCGGTGCTAAATCGGGTTCGGAGTCTTTCTATCAGCAGCATACACGTGGCCATGAAAACCGCAGTTAGCAATGCCAATGCATCACCCAGTATTTGATCGGTTGCAAATTGTACCTTATTGAGTTCAAATGCGATCGCTCCCCCCAAGGCTATAACCAGTCCAATCACGAATCTGTTATCGAAGCGCCGACCAAATAACAGATACCCAGCCAAAGCCACAAACAAAGAGTTCAAATTAGATAGTAAAGCAACATTGGCAACACTAGTTTGACTCAGCGACCAAGCCCATAAAAGAAGGTAGGTTCCAGCAGAGGTTCCCATTGCCAACAATAACCACACTTCTTGACTCGTAAAAGGCTTCTTCTCTATAGGTTCATTATCAGACTGTTGGCTGCGAAAAGCCTCAAGTCCATTCCATAGTGCAAAGACGATTGTGGCGATCCAACTGCGATGAAATACTACAGCATTTGCACCAATTTCTTGTTGACATAATTTGGTCAGAGATGGTGCTAAAGATATGGGAATTAGGGCAAACAATAACGATGCAGTTCCTAAGAAAGCTGGTGTTTCGGAGAACTGTTGCTTTAGTAATGACAGTTTGCTCGTCATACTTTTAACGAAAGTGTTAACTATAGTTGTGACTGATTCTTGGAATGGGAAATTAACGGCAGGTTGGCTAGATACGGCTAAGTATAAACCCATTAAAACTACAGCGAAACCTGCCCAATTTGAGAAAGTTAATTTTTCTGAAAATATGATCAGAGCGAAAATGCCGCTAAATACAGGCTCTAACAGATGCACCAAGGAGACAACCACGGAGGAAAACTTGGCAAGGCTGTAGGTCAAAAGCCCATGACCTAAAACTTGGCAGATCAGCGCTAGAGAAATGACCCAAAGCCACCCACTGACTGTAGAGGGGAAAAGTGGATCTTGAGTGAATAAAAGTATGGGGAAGATGACTAGGGCGCTAATCGTACAGATCCATAACTGGATTGTGGTTGGAGTAAATTTAGTTCGTAATTTTTCTACCAAGAGCAGGTATACACTCAAGAAAATCGCAGAAACGATCGCAGCAAAACCCCCTTGAACTTCATCTGTAGCGATTTGCAATTCCTCAAATTCTATAGCGATCGCTCCCCCAAGGGCGATGACCATCCCAATCAGGAATTGGCTCTCAAAACCCTTACGATATAACAGCCACACCCCGAAGCTAGTAAATATAGGAGCGAGATTATGCAACACACTAGAAATCGCAACGCTAGTTTCAGTTAGCGACCAAGCCAAAAAGACTAAAGTGCCAGCCCAAAAGATCCCAGCACTTCCCAATAGCCATAAATTCTGGCTGGTGTAGCATTGTTCTTCTACAGGTTTGTCTAAGGAAAGTCGCTGACGTATTGCCTTGTATCCATTCCAGAGCAAGAAGAACACACTAGCTAGCCACAAGCGATTAAATACAGTGGCATTGGGGCTAAGTTGAGTTTCGCTCAATTTTACGAAAATAGAGCCAAAACAGATGGCACCGACACCGACAAATAACGCAGTCAGGGCTATCTTCTTTTGATTGGATACATTCATTAGGAAATTTAAATTCAACTTCTCACCAATAAAGAATCAAACCTCTAACCAACCCAACGCTCTTGGGCAAATCCTACAGCTATTTTGGCTAGCAATGTCACAAAAACGCCCAAGATTAAATATCCCTGACGCGGATGGCGAGATAGCAGCACACCAATGGCTATATTCAAAGGCACAATACCGTATGCGAGACGGCTCAAGGAAATAGTACCTCCAGAGGCTAGCAGCAAACCAATACCGCAAAAGCCATACATAACGGTAACTGCGGTCAGTTGCGTGCGTAAGCGCCATAACACATAGCCACCACCCAAGACCATGAACAAGTTGAGCAAGTTATTGATCCACTGTTCGCTTGCTAGGAGCAACAAAAATAAGACTAAAGCATAAAAGCCATAAAATAATTTTACAGAACTAAAACGTTGACGGAAGCGCCATAAAGAATAGCCACTGGCAACAATCACGCTCAACAACAAGAGATACCAAGGGTCTTGAATCTCGCCAGAGGAGTTTTGAACCCAACCATATTGCCAGTTTTTTGTGCCAACTGCAATTTGCATGAACATATTTAACCAACCCTGCCAATCAAATCCTAGAGTTGGTCGCCATCCTCGTTGTGCTTCGATAAAAGCTAAAGGGTTGTCAAAATAAATCGCACAATAAAAACTGAATAGAAGTATGCCAATGGCGGTAACGAAACCAGCGATATAGGCAATGGGTGGTCGGCGTTCTTTCCAGGCTGCGATCGCTAATGCTGGAATTAGTGCCATCCCTGTAGGACGTGTTGCTGTCGCCATCGCCCCCCAAAGCCCAGTCCAGCCATACTGCTTTTGATCGAAAGCCCGCAAAGCCGACGTACTCAAAAACAAATACAGCCCCTCTGTGTAAACCACCCCCGTAAACATGGAAGATGGATATAAAGAAACTACAACAGTAGTCCACTGTGCTGCATTGATCCCATAATGCTCCTTAACCCAAAAGTACAAACAGTAAAGGGCTGCGAAAAATGCCAGGTTGTTGACTAGCGTTCCTGCTAATTCAAACGGCAAGCCCAATTTCATCAAAACCCAGATGCTTAAAGGAAACAGGGGAAAGAAGGCAAGATTATGTTGCTTACCGTCATTCACAAATTCATATCCAGAAGTAGCGATCGCTCGATAGTGGATACTATCCCAGGCATCAAAAACTCCCCAGCCAAAATGAGGCAAAAATTCTTCTGCTGGTGATGGTAGTTTTGGCGCAACCAGCAACATAGCTATCCAAATAAATATTCGACTGGCAAGCCATAAGGCTGCTGGAAACAGGAAATCATTTTTCCATAAAACTTTTTTTATAACTATCTGAACTTTGACCATAAGGTTGAGTGCTTTAACAAACTCCTTTCTGCATTCTTTTACTTATGGCTGTAACACAGCAATTTATGAGTAATATTTTGCATATTAAATCCTCCATTAATTTAATTAATAAACTGGACAGATTAGCAATTAATTGAAATTATTTCTTATTTGGTTACTTTTGCCAATTCTCTCGGAGTTTATCTCTAAAAACATAGTATTTATAAATACAATTTTTGTCTAGTTTTCTGCAAATTAAGCAACTTTATTACTTTATGGCTAGCAGTCTATGAGTTAAAATTAATGGATTTGGTCTAGCGCAGCAAGGAAAACATGGGTAATTTTCCCTTTGTATCCCTGCATATCTCTCTCTCCATGTCTCTACTCGTCCGCGTCAGTGTATCGATTATAGTGATTGCTGTTATGAAAGAGTCCCCAGCAATTTATAGTGGGAGTTGTCTGTAAATCCTTAAGCAATTGTGAAAGCGATTACTCTTCTTGGTTCCACTGGTTCTATCGGTACTCAGACTTTAGATATTGTCACTCAGTACCCAGATCAGTTTCGGATTGTGGGATTGGCAGCTGGGAACAATGTAGAGATGTTGGCTGCTCAAATTCGGCAGTTTCGACCGAAAATAGCAGCAATTTGCTCAGAAGATAAATTACCAGCGCTCAAAGAAGCTATCATTGACCTCGATCCCCAACCGATTCTACTGGCAGGTGATGCCGGAGTGATAGAAGTTGCTCGCTATGGCGATGCTCAAACTGTTGTCACTGGGATCGTTGGTTGTGCTGGTTTGCTACCCACGATCGCTGCTATTGAAGCTGGTAAAGATATTGCCTTAGCGAACAAAGAAACTTTGATTGCTGGGGCCCCTGTGGTTCTACCCCTAGTCGAAAAACACGGTGTAAAATTACTCCCAGCCGATTCCGAACATTCCGCAATCTTTCAATGTCTCCAAGGTGTGCCAAAGGCAGGATTGCGGAAAATTATACTCACTGCATCTGGTGGGGCTTTCCGGGACTGGGATGTAGAAAAGTTAGCAGATGTAACAGTTGCAGACGCTCTCAAGCATCCTAATTGGTCGATGGGGCGGAAAATCACAGTAGACTCTGCTACTTTGATGAATAAAGGACTGGAAGTAATTGAGGCTCACTTCCTGTTTGGGTTGGATTATGACAATATCGAAATTGTCATTCATCCCCAAAGCATTATTCACTCGCTAATTGAACTGCAAGATACTTCTGTTTTAGCTCAACTTGGCTGGCCGGATATGCGCTTACCTTTACTGTATGCTCTATCTTGGCCCGATCGCATCTACACCAACTGGGAACGACTAGATTTAGTCAAAGCTGGAAATTTAACCTTCCGGGAACCAGATCACCAAAAGTATCCTTGTATGCAGTTGGCTTATGCTGTGGGTAAAGCTGGTGGTTCGATGCCAGCCGTGTTAAACGCTGCAAATGAGCAAGCTGTGGCTTTATTTTTAGATGAAAAAATTCGCTTTTTAGATATTCCCCGGTGTATAGAAATGGTGTGCGATCGCCATCAAAATGATAACCGGATAAATCCTTCTTTAGATGACATTTTGGCAGCAGATAAATGGGCAAGACAAGAAGTTTTAACAGCGACTGAAAAGTTAGAAACTCAATCGCGGATAATTTCTCTGCGATAAAACCTCAACTCATATACCCAAAAGGCAGATTTTCTGGCTATTGACCAATTCTTGTTTAGCCTTCAGCATTAGCTTGAAGGCTAACAGTTAAATTCACTTGCGCTAATTAACCTATACAACTGCACCAGGTTTCTTCTGCTTCCGAACTTCTAAATATATCCTTCCAAAAATATAATTGGTTTATATTGTAATTATTGATACAAAAGCATCAGTAAAACATCTTTCATAAATTCTGCCAAATTGCCAAATAAGTTGCCCTCACCTGAATTGTTGTCTCATTTTTAGATAATATAAAATTGGCACAGTTAGACAAAAATCTTGGCTTTAGTATCTATTCCAAATTAAGTCTAATAGCTTTAGCACTAATAATTTTTACTTCAGATAAAATTTCCCCTTACTGAATAAACATCTTCTCTGGTAAGGGCTATTGTTAAGGAATTTATATATTATGATTGCTACGTTGATTGTAGCTTGGATTGTCTTCGTAATATTATGGAAGTTGTTGAAAGCAACCCTGAAGAGTGCCTTCACTATTGCCGCAATTGTTATTTTATTAAATATTAGTTTTGGCATCACTCCACAAGATATTTGGCATCACATAATGCAGTTTACTCAAACTCTATCAAACATCCAAAGCGGCAATTAAAAAAATTAAAACTTCCCGGAAATAGTGCTGAGTAAAAAAGTAAAGTTAATTGAATTTAACACAAATATAGGACTAGTATTTGATTTTTGAAATATGCGTAGGGTGCGTTAGCAAGGAGAGTACGGCACCACCCCAAGCTTATGGCGCGTTACGACGTTCCGTCTAACACACCCTACAGATACTTATATTTTTTCAAAAATCAAATATGATTCCTATATAAAGTTTGTAGCAAGCAATTCGTCGCTTTGAGCAAGGTTTGTAGTAAGGACTTAAATTCTTACCATAAACTTTAATTTACTTACGCCTAGCTAGTTATAACCTTTGTTGGTCAATCATTATTTAATGCTGAAATCTTAGCTAATGCATCCTTAAAACTTGGCGGCAGCTGACGCATAATCTTGCCTCTTTCGCGATCTAAAGCTACTAAAGTCACCTTGGCAGTGACATACAATTGTTGTCCATCAATTGAGACTATGGCATAATCCCAATTAATTCGGACACCAGTTACCTCAGCCATGCGGGTTTTTACGACCACTGTCATACCCAATTGAATCGAACGGTGATAGCGCAATGACATTTCTACAACTGGTAAATCGCAACCTATAGCGACTAAATCAGCAAATTCAATCCCTATAGATCGCAAGCATTCAATCCGCGCTTCTTCCATCCAAGATATATAGGAACCGTGCCAAACAACACCAGAATAGTCAGTGTGGTGGGGTTGGACTCTTAGAGGATATTCAAACCAATTCCCAAATTCATGACTTGATGGATTGTCAAGGGCGCTAGTAGGTGGTAATTCTGGTTGGCTAGGTTTTTCTTGTGACATTTTCACTTTTTTAAGCACCTATAAATTTTCCAAATATTTAATAGGGTAAAAATTAATTGCGTTGCAAGACTTCTTGATTTAATATTTATACTTCCGAGTATGAGGAGTATTTTGTTATGCAGCCTAATCTCCGGTATGTTAGTGTTATTACTTTAACTCTATTTAGTTTACTCGGTTTTGGGATGGCCTACCCAGACAATAACCAGGTAAGCACAAATGCAAGCTTGAGATACAACTCTACAAAAAAAGCTCAAGCTTTATCCAAGAATAATCAGCTTTCAGAAATTGAAAGGCTCAATGAAGAAGCTATCAAAGAATCTCGGCAAGGTCAATGGAAAGAAGCGTTGCAGAGATTACAGCAAGCATTAGCTATCACTAGAGAACATGGAGAGCGCTCTTGGGAAGCAGTAACATTCAATAACATCGGCAGAATCTACCAAAGTGAGAGAAAGTATCCTGAAGCACTTCAATCTTATCAGCAAGCCCTATTAATTAATAGAGAACTTGGGGATCTAGTTCGGCTTGGCAAAACCTACAGTAACATAGGTTACTTATTTGATATCCAAAATCAACCAGAGCTAGCAATTTTTTTCTACAAGCATTGCTTAATTAATCGTGAGAAAGCTCGCTTAAATCCATCAGCACTTAGTGCGTCACAACCAGATGCTTACAGCATAACTGTTAGCCAAACATATCGTATTTTGGGTGAACGATTACTCAAACAAGAACGTGTTGCGGAAGCACAAAGGACAATAGATTTACTCAAAGTTGAAGAGTTAGAAGAATATCTCCAGAATGTGCCAGGTAATCAACGTACTGTCAAAGGTATTAATATAGCAGCAACAGAAAAACCAATTAAACAAAAGTTGGATCAAACTCTGGATAATGCTGTTGTGTTGGGCAAAGAACTAACAACACTACGGAAAATTTCTCCCAAGGAGCGATCGCTCGAACAGAAACAACGCATCGAGCAATTAGTCTTAAATCAACAGCAACTTTTGGATAAATTTAACGAATTTATCAATAGTCCTTCAATGAAAGCACAGGTAGAGCAAATTAGCCTTACAGCTAGGCGGCAAAATTTGGATTTGGAGAATCTCAACGAACTTCGGGATAATTTGGCGCGATTGCCTCAAAAATCTGCACTTCTCTACCCACTGATTTTAAAAGATAGCTTGGAATTGGTATTAGTAACTCCTGAATCTCCACCAATTCATCGCACCGTTGCTGTAAAGCGCGAAAACCTCCATCAAACAATTGGTGCTTTTCGCCAAGCTTTAATAAATCCTAGTCGAAATATCAAAGCACCTGCACGCCAATTGTATGACTGGCTAATTAAACCCATAGAAAAAGACCTGAAGCTCTCAGGTACACAAACTCTGATTTACGCTCCAGATGACCAGTTACGCTACATTCCTTTAAGTGCTTTATATGATGGCAAACAATGGCTAGTGGAGCGTTTGGGTGTCAATCACATTACATCTGCCAGTCTGACTAACTTAAATACCCCACAACAATCTAACTTGCGGGTTTTAGCTGGTGCTTTTACTAAAGGTAATTATCAAATTAAAGTTGGAAATCGACAGGTTGCTTTCGCTGGTTTGCCCTTTGCAACGCAGGAAGTGGAAAACTTAGCCGCTACGGTTCCTGAAACTACGAAGCTTTTAGACGATGCCTTTAGCCCCAAAGTAGCTGTACCCCAAATGGATGATTATACAATTATCCATTTAGCGACTCATGCAGCTTTTGTGGTGGGGAAGCCAGAAGATTCGTTTATTTTATTCGGGAATGGCGATCGCGTTAACTTTAGAAATGTCGCTACTTGGTCACTCCCCCATGTAGATTTGGTAGTGTTGAGCGCCTGTGAAACCGGCTTGGGAGGTAAGTTAGGTAATGGTGAGGAAATTTTGGGCTTTGGCTATCAGATGCAACAAACTGGCGCAAGAGCTGCGATCGCCTCGCTGTGGTCTGTGGATGATGGTGGTACACAGGCACTCATGAGCGCTTTTTATAGTATACTTTCCACCGATAAGTTGACTAAAACTGAAGCTTTACGGCAAGCCCAAGTCTCATTAATCACCGGAGACTGGAAGGTAAGAAGTCACAATTTACCCGTGGCGGCGGTTAATGATTTTAGTCATCCGTACTATTGGGCATCCTTTATTTTGATTGGCAATGGACTTTAGGTGTCGATCGTTTCCCACCTGCTGTCAAAGGATGCCTTTTTCAAGCTTGTGGCTGATGTGTCAGCTAGAAAATTCATTAAAAATTCATAATTCATAATTCATAATTTATAATTTCTTTATGTAAGGAGATTTGGACTTCAAACAAAACGGGGTTGCTTGCTTGATAGTTGCAGTGTTTTTAAACCTATTTTTGATTATGAATTATGAATTAGTAATTACTAATTATGTTGATTGTGATTAGCAGTGCGTTTTAACTTTCAGCTAAAGGCTCAAAATTCGGTTCGTGAGGTTTTGGTAGATACAAAAAAATACGCGATGGGCCAGCCACGAGCCAATCACTTAATGGCAATGGAGAACAGGATAAGAGCGATCGCTAACTAAGCCACCATTACCAATTACCGATAATCGATTTCTAATTTGCGATCGACCTTTGGAACCTTAATACTTCTTGGCAAGAATTTTAGAGCCTGTATCGGTTTGCATAGATTGCTTGACAAGATCGGCCAGTTCGTCCAGTTGGCTAATTGCCTCTGCACCTTCTAGCTTCATTAATTCGCGGTCATCCCGCATTTCCGTCCAAGTAATCCCGTAATCGGATACCAAAAACCGAATCAGGTGGTTATCACCCAAGCTAACCATAAATGATGCACTATTCATTTGGTCGCCACAGGTATAACAAGAAGCAGGATACCCGCGCCGCTCTAATACGACCGCCAAGGCTTGCAGGTTCATTACCAAGTCTTGGACGAATTGTCGATGTTGATGTGCTAGTCTCAGAAACACTTTTGTCCTCCAGACACCACAGTCATTTGAGTTTCTTTTATATTTTCTTTAGATTTTCTCATCCACTGGTATTGTAAACTATTCACTACAATTACCAGACAGATAATATTGAGTCTTTAATTGACTACCTTGTTTAGGGTAGTAGATCGGAGTTTTGAGCGCCGTATCAAACTATTCAGTTTGCAAATTAAAAATCTCGGACAGAATTACGAAATTTAACTATATCTTTATACGCTTCTTTCAGGGTAGATTCTTAGATGAAGCGTTCCGACTTAAGAGTAACCTAAATCTAGCACTAGTCAAGTACAGAAAAGCTACATATTTTGTTTTTCTTGGCGACGTGCAGCTAAATTCACTGTTATTGGAGGCTATAACGTAGTTTTTTCTCGTTATAGTGTTTATTCCTTAGATGTTTAATCTGTTATCTTTCTAAGATAGATTTTGGCATAGACAAATGATTAGGTATACCAAATTTGTTCCTCCCATATATCTAAAGTTGAGCAGAAGACAGGGCAAATTTCAGATTCAGTACTAAAAGCAGGTTAGCTATAGTCATTTATACAAGACTTACGTAATTGATGAGAATTCAGGCAATCGAGGGTATTACAAGGATGGTTGGTATGCTGTCACCGAACATCAAACCGGGAAACCATTTAGTGACTCCGAGTGGCAGTTGTACAACCTGAACAAAGATTACTCGGAAACCAACAATGTGGCAAACCAGTATCCAGGGAAAGTCAAAGAATTGGCAGCAGCCTTTGATGCGGCCGCATTTAAGTATCAAGTTTATCCCCTGTTAGAATCCCCGCAACATCCAGGAGTGCCACCTTATATCAAGGAGAAAGTGAAACCGAAGACATTCCATGCAGGTGAGTTGGTATTAGAACCAGACATTTTGCCCTTAGTCAGCGATCGCGACTATACCATCCAGGTAAAGGCTCAGTATAAAACAGGCGATCGCGGGGTGATTCTGGCCCACGGTGGACAGGAAGCTGGTTATATCTTCTATATTGACAATGGCAAGCTGTTTTACGAACACAATAGCTATGGTCAGTCGATTAAGTTTCCCACAGTCCAGCTAAAGCCAGGTCAACTTAACATCGATTTTAATTACGATGCACTAGGCAAGCGCCAGGGGTCTGGAACCCTCTTTGTCAACGGTCAGCAAGTCGCGATGGGTAAGCTGGGGCTAACGTTTGGTGGTTTTCCTTATGAAGGATTAGACATCGGCAAAGATGCCCGTAGTCCCGTGTCATGGGATCTCTACAAAAAACATGGGATCTTTAAATACGGTGGTGCGATCGAGCAAGTCAAATACATACCGGGTTCACCCGCGCCTAATGCCAAAGAGGAATAGGGCGAAAAGCTAACTTCGCACGGGTTTGATTAGGAAATTAATCATTTTTTGTGGACTGGATGAACTAAGAATCCCACCCCTTCAAGGGGTGGGTGGGAATGTCACTAAACATTACTCGTAGTGCTAACAAGTTTTTCCCCTTTCAACATCCGCGTCGCCGCTTCAAGTAGAGCTTCTTCGAGATAAGGCTTGGTAAAGTAGCCACTAGCACCGAGTTGAGCGGCAATTTGTCTGTGCTTATCTGCACCTCGCGAGGTGAGCATCGCGATCGGTAGGTGGTTAAGGTTAGAGTCTTTCTGAATGCGAGAGAGTAATTCCAGACCATCGCAACGGGGCATTTCGATGTCGCAAAATACGATATCGCAAGGCAGACCAGAGCGGAGTTTATCCCAAGCTTCCTGTCCGTCACGCGCCTGTTCTACGCGATAACCTGCTTTGTTAAATGTCAGGGATAGCAATTCTCGGACTGTAATGGAGTCATCGACAATCAGCACTGTCGGGTCAATCTTCGTCGGAGAGGTGTCTGCGGGAACCCCTTTCTGTTGCCAAGAATTGCCACCCATTTGTGTAGAAATCCGTCCTTGGAAGATATCAATGATTTCCAGCACGTCAGCAATGGGCATAATCCGACCATCACCCAAGACTGTAGCACCAGCGACACCAATGGGTTTAGGTGCTGGGCCTTCAAATTGCTTAATTACAATTTCTTGTTCGCTTAACACTAGGTCAATTTGTAGAGCAATTAGGGTATTTGCCGATCGCACCACGACCACAGAAACCATATCATCATCTCGCGTACCGCCATAGACATTACCGCGACTGATTTGCCGATTGAAGGTTAAAAGTTCTTTCAAAGGTCGGAATGGCAGCACCGTATCGCGCCAGGAAATAAATGATTGGCCATTGGCATCATGCTGAATATTTTTCACTGGTATATCCAGCGTATCTTCTACACCGTCCATTGGAAAAGCGATTCTAGATCGATCGGAGACGCAGCAGAGGGCTTTACAAATACTCAGAGTCAGTGGTAGACGAATCGTGAAGGTGGTTCCCTTGCCGATCGCAGAATCGGTGTTTACTGTCCCCCGAATTTCGCTAATCTCGGAACGCACTACATCCATACCCACACCACGACCGGAAATTTCATCTGCTTGGTCTTTGATCGTAAAACCAGACTGGAACAGCAAATCGTAAACTTCCAGGCGAGACATGGCTTTTGCTTGTGCTTCTGTAATCATGCCAATCTTCACCGCTTTAGCCTTAACCTTGGCAGAATCGATACCTGCACCATCATCGCCGACAGAAATGATCGTTTGGTTCCCTTGGTGGAAGGCACGGATAGTAATGATTCCCACGGATGGTTTACCAGCAGCTTGTCGTTCTTCTGGGGTTTCAATACCGTGAGCGATCGCATTATTCAGCATGTGAGTTAACGGATCGGTCAGATGATCCAAAATCATCTTGTCAATTAAGGTATCGCCACCTTCGATTACCAACTCCACTTGTTTGCCACACTTAATGGCGTTGTCGCGCACTCCTCGCCGCCAGCGATCGATAGTTTGGGCAAAATGCACCATTCGCGCTCTTGTGAGTCCCTCTTGTAGCTGCGTGGTTACTTGACGGAACTGCCTTGCTACTCGCTCGGTTTCTTCGGTGACAAAATCAATGTCACTAGCTGACTCACGCACTCGCACAATGCGCTCAATCATCTGCTGGGAGAGTGTATGGAAGGGAGTAAAGCGATCCATTTCTAGCTCGCTAAAACCTCTATCAGCATTGGAATCAGGCGCTTGAAAGCCGGAATCTTTCTTTTTGCGTCCAGCTAATAGAGAAGCTTCCAGGAGCGATCGCTCGTACAACTCTTGCATTCTTGCACCCACATCCGAGAGTTGTTGCACCTGAATCAGCAAGTTATCTAATGACTGGCGTAGCCGTTCATGATCTTGCTCTAAAGTATTGCGATTTACCACCAACTCCCCGACTAAATTACTCATATCGTCCAGTTGTTTAACTGGAACCTTCATCGTTTCTTCAAATCTTGCAGCCCGACGAGTAGAGGGACGGGGAGCTTTGCTGGTGTTTGATTTGGCTACTGGTGAATGGGATATTGTTTGATCCGCTTCTGCTAGCAACTTCTCCAAGTCACCAAATTCATCTATGGCTAGTGATGGAATGGTATTTTTCGCCAAGACTGGTTGAGTGTTTAAGGGCTGGCGTTGGCGTAGCCCATCGGAGACATCGCTTTCATTATCTGTACCAAGCAATTCTTCCAGGGCTGCAAAATCTAGTTCTGGTATTGAGGTAGCTTTGGGGTTAAGTACTACTTCCTCTCCTAGTAATGCTTCCAAGTCTGCAAAATCATCATCTGGAGCAGTTACTTGTGTGCTTGCCAATTCTTCAGTTGAGGCAACAATAGCATTTTCTTGATCTGACACTGGTGGCGCTTCAGATGTCTCTCCTAGCTCCCAAAAATTGGTTTCTACATTTTCTTGAATAACCGTTTGTGTAAAGTCATTGACATCTTGTGATGTCGCATTTTCTCTTAACTCTTCCTGGTTTGTTGCTTCTAAGAGAGCAGTTTCTGTAAACAACAAATCATTTGTGAAACCCAACTCTATATCTTCAAAATCTCTGTTTATTGGGAATTCAAAGGCAGTTTCTAAATTATTGTTATCCTCAGTCTCTAATATTTCTGGTTGTGTTTGGGCTGAATCTAAGTTTTCTCCAAAATTGATATCTAAAGAAGTTTCTATAATCGATAGTTCGTCCACAGTCTTTTCTGTGGTTTCCATCTGAATATAGGTGGAGTCTGTAGCTACATCTTCAAACACCAGTTGCGGATTTTCATCGAAAGAACCGAATAAATCCTCTGGTTGTGTTTGGGCGGAATCTAAGGTTTCCCCAAAATTGATATCTAAAGAAGTTTCTGTAATTGATAGTTCGTCCACAGTCTTTTCTGTGGTTTCCATCTGAATATAGGTGGAGTCTGTGGCGACATCTTCAAACATCAATTGCGGATTTTCATCGAAAGAACCGAATAAATCCTCTGGTTGTGTTTGGGCGGAATCTAAGTTTTCCCCAAAATTGATATCTAAAGAAGTTTCTGTAATTGATAGTTCGTCCACAGTCTTTTCTGTGATTTCCATCTGAATATAGGTGGAGTCTGTGGCGACATCTTCAAACATCAATTGCGGATTTTCATCGAAAGAACCGAATGAATGAAGTTCTAGATCAACAGCAGATATTTCTGGGGGCTGATGAGTAAATTCTGGAGCAAAATCTAAAGCTTCTGGTTGTTGCGATCGCATGAGAATTTCTTCTCCTGGATGCTGTCCAAACAAAAGTATTTCTGGCGTGGAGGTATTGCTGATTGCTGGGGAAAAAGTTGAGTCACTGAGTGCCAACTCATCAAATAAATCATCTCCAGAATCTGATGAGAATATCAAATCTAGCTGCTCTTGGTGCTGGAAATTAATATCCAAATCTTCCAAGTCAAAACTGGCTAGAGGAGAAGATATAGTTTGTTGACTATCGGCAAAAATATCATCAGTTGTAGCAAACAAACTCTCCTCTAATGCCCTTTCCACATTTTGCTCAATTAAGGAATCGAATTCGTTCTGTTCCTCTGTACTTTCTTGGTTCCAGAAGTTGCTCAGATCGTTTTCTGATTGAGAAAACTCAGGTGCTGTTGCTGGAGATGTATCAAATAAATCACCTATTTCTGGTTCACTTGTAGGCAGTAATGTCTGTTCTTCCATTTCAGCAAACGGATTGTCCGAAGCCAAGCCTATTTGCTGGGGTAATTCTATGTAGTCACTAGGAGTAATTTCTTCTACCCAGTTTGCATTTCTAGTTTCGGATAATAAGTTATCAAAACTATTTGGTTGGTTAATCGATAGTTCTACATTAGCAAACGCTTCAATTTCTGGTTGAGTCACTTCGCCTTTAGGCAATATTTCAGCATCATCATCTAGATCCAGTGTCAATAAATCTTCAAATACATCGTCTTTGTTGACACTAGCAAGCTGGTTTGTCTCACTAGAAATATCAATAAATTCTTGTAAATCTTCGGAAGAAGAATCTAAATTTATATCAAGTACGTTAATATCACTCAAATCTAAAGTCGTAGCAGATGTTTGTTGATTTTGCGGTTCTGAAGTCTCTTTTTCTAGGAAATTGTCGCCAAATAACAAGGATAAATCTTCTGTTGTGGCTGTAGTTGCTGCTCGATCAAAGGAAAGTAAATCAGATAAATCGCTATGAGCATCCTCAGCGTCAGTGCTGCTGAAATCAATTCCAAAATCATCGGTAGAAACAATATCTAAGGTTTCTTCTTGATGCCAGCTTTCATCTAGTTCAGGAGTCTCACCTTCAAATAAATCGGCAAGGGTATTTAACTCAGCTATTCCTACCTCTGGCCCGTTGGGGTCAAGATTGTTACTGATTGGATGTGCTTCGTCATGTGTGGTGAAACTAAGACTAGTGTGAATTGCAGCGTTGAGTGGTGTCCCTTGTTGAAGATAGGGGCGAACGCTAGCATCCTTGTCTAGATTAAGTTCTTCAGTGGTCTGGGCTAGGTTTAACTGCTCGGTGTTACCAGATAAAATTGGCTCTGACGCAGTTGATGATTCTGTCAAAACCGCAGTCTGTGCATCAAACAAATCAGGAGTAACTTCTAATAACTCAATTTCTGCCAAGCTCAAAAGTGCTTCTAGTTGCTGACTAATTGCAATTTCGGCTTCCCTACCTTGCAGGACTAATTCTTGAGCTTGCTTAATTTCGGTAATGACAATTTTAGCTAAAGTTAGATAACTATTTTCAGAATTGCCGATCGCACTGGCTGCTGCTTGACACAAACCACACCACTTGGACAAATTCCAAGTCTCACCAAGTTTGACTAACTGGTAACAGCATTGCTGAAGGTTTTGCCGAGTTGAGGGTGTTGTGGTTTGCTTAAACAGTTGCAACATTTCTCGCAGTGTTTGCAGCACTTGGGCTTGAAACTCGCCCCAATTATTATGTTCTTTAGCCGTAACTGGCGATCGCGCAGAGTTAGCGAGTCCGCGTTCAGTGAGAGCGTCTCGTACCTGCTGAGGTGCTACTGAGACAGATATTTCTGGAGATTCCTGATGAGTGTCTTCTGCCAAACTGGGAATATCTCGCCGCAGGAAAATTTCTGTAAGTGTAGAGACATTCTCTAAAGAGTTTGTGTGTAGTTCTATTGCATCAGTACTGCTGGATGCTCCAATTTTTCCTTGTTCTACAAGTAGTTCTAAATGCTCATACAGCCATTGAAAGACAGGCTCAGTTTCTGACATTAAAGTATTAGCTGCATCTTCAGAAAGACCATAAGGCCCGCTCAAATGCTCTAACAGCGATTTCAGGGTATCAGATACACCAAGAAATAAAGACTCTAACTTTTGGTCAATCTGAACCGGATTATCTTTAAGAACTTTGAAACAATCTTCCAGACGGTGGGAGGTATGCTGGATGCTAGTCAATCCAAGCATCGCGGCTCCTCCTTTAATGGAGTGAGCCGCCCGGAAGACTTCACTGATCATTTCCGGGTCGTTCAAGGTACCTTCTAGATTCAGTAACCCCTGCTCAATGGTATTCAGGTGATCCCTGGCTTCTTCGATAAAGTAACCCAAAATCCGCTGTTGTTGTTCCGGCAGCATAGCAAAAGTTATGAGTTATGAGTTATGAGTTGTTAGTCATTGGTCATTGGTCATTGGTCATTGGCAAATAACAAAAGGACAAATGACAATTTATCTAGTTTCCATAGTTTCCACTCGGAAACGTTCAACGGAAGCGATCAAGTCACGGGATACACCTACTAAGTGTTGTAGGGCACCTGAAACTCGCTGTGCTTCTTGAGAAGTTTCTTGTGCAGTGAGTTCTACTGATTGCATTACGTGAGCGACGGCGCGGGAGGTTTCAGTTTGTTCCACAGTGTCGCTGGTAATGGAGCGCACAAGAATATCAATGCGATTCGCCACTTGAATAATGTTTTCGAGCGATCGCTTGGCTTCTTCTGCCAATTTTGTCCCTTTAATTACTTGTTGTGTGCCTTCTTCCATCGCGGTCATTACAGAACCTGTTTCGCTTTGGATTTGCATCACAATTTGTTCAATTTCCTTGAGGGATTTCGCAGATTTATCTGCTAATTGGCGCACTTCGTCTGCGACGATCGCAAACCCGCGTCCAGCTTCTCCGGCTCTTGCCGCCTCAATACTAGCATTGAGTGCTAATAAGTTGGTTCTGGAAGCAATCTGAGAAATCAACGCCACAATTTTAGAAATTTCTTGAGAAGATTCCGCCAGCCGCTTCACTTTGCGAGTGGTTTCGGCAACGGTTTCTCGGATTTCTAAAATCCCCGCCACAGTATTTTCTACTGCTTCGCCACCTTTGAGAGCGATCGTACTAGCATCACGAGCAACGGTTTCAGCTTCCCGCGCCGCTTCTGCTACCCGTTGAATCGAGTCAGTCATTACCTGTACAGAATTCAGCGTCACTGCTAACTCTTCTGCTTGACGCAAAGCATCACTAGATAAGGCTCTAGCAAAGGTTTCAGAGTTGGTTGCACCTTTTGTTACATCCTTCGCTGCTACTTTTACTTGTTGCACAATATCGCGCAGGTTTTGAATTGTCAGGTTAAAAGCGTCGGCTACTGCTCCTAGTACGTCTGCTGTCACCTCAGCTTGGACTGTTAAATCGCCTCTAGCGGCTCCTTCCACATCATCCAAAAGGCGAATCACCTGGCGTTGTAGGTTTTCCTTGGCTTCCTCTTGTTCATCAGCTTTCCGTTGGGCTTCACTTGTTGTTGTGAAAATGACCCGCGCCATTTCATTAAAGCCAGTGGCTAAATGCCCCAATTCATCTTCGGAAAACACGGTGGCTTGAGCATTCAAATTTCCTTGGCGTACAGCTTCAAACTGAGCTTGCAGATCGTTGGTTGTGCGCCGAATTTGTTTGAGGGCAAAATTCCCCATGAAGCCTGCGGTGGCAAAACCCGCAATTCCAGCTGCTAGAGACATTGCCCAACCTGTGTTTCGGACTGATTCTCGTTGGGGGGCTGGCGAAAATGTGGTGGCGACAAAGCTAACTGTGGCTACCACTAGCGCCGAGACAATGCCGACACTTCCGGCAATTAACCATTGTTTCCTTTCTATGGAGGCATTCTCTAATGGTGCTAACCAGCCTTGCTCGACGCTAACGTTGGGTTCTAGTTTCGAGACATCTGTTTGGCTAAAGATTGGAACTCCTTCATGGGAACCAGTCATCGAGAATAGCTCTTCTTCGCGATCGGCTGCATTACTTCCAGAAGCCTCCGCAACTTGAGAACGCCCACTACCACTAGTTTCTGCTGGAGCAGAATACATTGCTGCATCACCAAAGTTAGAATCTTCTTCGATCAGGTCAAACCCTGGAATGTTGCCTAAATCGTCAAATTCCTCAAAGTCATCTAAAAAATCGATATTACTCTTAGAATTTTCTCCATTCAGTATATTGTTTGAGTCTTCATAAGAGCTTGACCCCTCTGAGCCAAAAGCAGACTCAAATGCTTCCATATCAAAGTTTTCATCATCAAAGCTATTTTTGCCGATGCTTGTACCTGATTTCAATTTCTTTTCTTCTAGAGGTATATTGCCACTAAAAGATGAAGCCTTATCAGATAAATTCGGCTGAAAGTCATCCTCTGCTTCCAAATCTTTTGACTTCAACCAATCATGGGCTTCGGTTTCCGGTAAATCATATTTACTGTTGTTATTTGTACTTATCGAACTATTTATAAGTTCTTCTTCGACAACAATAAGTAAAGTCTCATCTCCAAAATTCGATTTTTTATATTCTAAATTCCCAACCCTAAGCTCTGGAGACTTTGGCTCACTCAACAAATCAGAGAAGTTATTGTCGCTATTACTAGTTTGGGAATTAGAAAATGAAAAGTTATTATTGTCAATAGCTGAATTTTCGGGAGTAGAATTTATCTCATTCTCGGAAAAATGATGATTTACTAATGATTCCTCATGGCTATCTTCTGATCCATCCTCCTGCCAAAAAGCAGGTAATTCTAATTCTGTTTTTTCCTCATAATTACTGCTATTTAAATCCGATTCCTCTGATTCTTCATCCAAAGCAAAAGGGTCATCACCAAAAGCTGTAGAAGAATCTGATATTTTCCTCGTTCCAATACTATCTTCTGTGGGGATGTCAAATGGACTATGAGAAGATAGTTCTTCAACCTCATTCCCAGTTTCTTGATGCTCTCCAAAAAAGTTCAAATCAAGATTTTTACTGTCAAACTCTTCACTAACCCCCAAATCTTCTAATTCTGGTTCGCTATATGCCAGTGGATCGGATATCTCTGAGGAATTGATTTGTTCTTGATTTCCTGATGTATCAATCTGCCCGCCGAATGACTGTAAATATTGATTGATATTCTCAATTCCATTATTGGCAAAACCAATAATTTCTTGCTCATTAGTCAAGCCTAAGACCTGTTGATATTCTTCTTTTGCTACATCATACTGCTGTAAAACATAGTAGATGTGACCTCTTAACAAATGAGTGTTGGGGTCATCTGGTAAATTTTGCACCACTTGGTCAACTAAAGTGGCTGCAACCTCATAATTTCTTTGGACATAGGCGGTCATCGCCTGTTGATATGTTGGCTCGTAATTATCAATACTTGCTGCCATTTCCTCCTCCAATTTCATCCTGCCCACCTAGCACTCCGTACAATTGCCATTTGATCGAGCAGTCGTAGACACTGATTATTTTTAGCACTTAGTAACCACTCTCCCCGTAAAAAAGGAACCATAGTATCTGGAACACTAGTTGGTGGCATGAGATTCTGGACATCCAACCAGTCCATACCTCCGATTTCTTCTACTGCTAAACCCACTATTGTGTCTTGCTCTTCGATGGCAATCACCGAAATTTCAGCTCTATCCGTGTTTAATGCACTTGCTTCTCCCAGAAATTGACCCAAATCAGCCACCCAAATAACTCGACCTCGTAAATTTAGAGTACCCAAAAGTAAAGGAGAAGCATTAGGAATCGGGGTGATTCTATCAGGACTTAGTTCAATTACCTCCCGAATGCCAGTTGCTTGTAGTGCAAACTCCTGATGCGAGGGAATGTAAAATCTCAAATGTAACTCACCTTCAGGACTTTCTACTTGTAATTCTGGTCGGAAGTGGTCTTGACCGCTACCACTTAAAAAGTCCGGTTTGCTGACCATATTGCTTTTATCCTTATCCTCGCAGCAGTTGTTTGACTGTTCCTACCAACTCGGTTGGTTGAAACGGTTTGGCTATGTAGGCATCTGCACCCTGCTTCATGCCCCAATAGCGATCGAATTCTTCGCCTTTGGAAGAACACATCACCACAGGGACATTTTGGGTTTTTGGATCGGATTTTAACCGCCGACAAACTTCGTAGCCGTTCATCCGGGGCATAACAATATCCAACACCACTAAATCGGGAGGTGCTATTTGAATTGCCTCCAATGCTTCTAATCCATCACTAGCATGGGTAACTGTTAGTCCAGTTGCTTTCAGGAGGTCTGTAATCATCTCCCTTTGTGCAATACTGTCTTCTACAATCAGAACTGTACTCATAAATGTCTATTTACCTCCTGATGTAAACGTTCCTATTTGGAACATTCCCTGATTCCTCCGCAAGTATTAACTGTATAAATTAATTGTATGTTCTCACTATTTTCCTGGATACTGAGGTTTCATTAAGTTGGCTGACTCTGTGATAACATCTTTTAACTGATCTTTTAGTAGATCAACAAGTTTATGTTTTTCCTCAGTCCCTACTCTCCATTTTCATAGGATTCTATTTTGAGATATTTCTCTACGAGCATGAGTAATTCAGTGTCTGTAAATGGTTTTGTTAAATAATCTGTAGCCCCGACCATCCTAGCTTTGACTCGATCGATAAATCCATCTTTACCAGTGAGCATAATAATCGGTGTGAGCCGAAATGCTGTGGAATGTCGCAGCATGGCGCAAACCTCGTACCCCTCCAATTCCGACATGGCGATATCGCATAAAATTAAATCTGGTTTGAGTTGAAAAACCAGACTCAGTGCCTCTAAGGGATTGGTGAGAGCGATCGCTTCATAACCCTGTGGTTGTAAGATCGAATTTATAGTCTCACCGATGGCGATCGCATCGTCAATACATACTATCCGCCCCCTGTATTTTGCCTTCAATTCCCCGCTATCGATGTGGGTATCTGATTTAGCCGTAACTGAATATACTAGTTGTAGCCAACTCTGTTGCACGTATGGATATATTGCCTTAGCAACTGTCAAAATGTCTCGGTTGAGATAGCGAGACAGTTGACGCAAGGATGTTTTACCATCAGCCCAATGTTGTAATTTATCCACAGTTGCTTCTGGTAGTGAAGATTGTAGCTGAACTTTGTCAGATAGCACTGGTAATTGTTCGGGAGACTGGATGTGTGGATAGAGTTCTTTCCACTCTTGCACCTGCTTTGTAATTTTTGTAACAAATGGAGCAATCTCGAAAGTGTTTAATTGTGGGGCAAGTGCCGCACCCTGATGAAAAATGAAGTTCCCTTGGTGTAAACTCAGCAGATCGAAGAGAGTTTCATGCACCAAGCCGTGAATGATACTACCAGCTATCTTGGGGTTGATAATATTCCGCTCCAAAAGTGCCCACAGATAGGCATACTCTGGTGAGTCGGTTGATGGTAGAGAGGCAATTTGTTTGTCGGTGAGTCGCATCTCGACTCGATAATGACGTAAATAATCGTTAATTCTGGATAAACTACTCTCACCTTCTTGGCAATAAATAATTTGACCATTGAGGAAAAAGACGAACCAAGACTGTTGTTTGGGACGATAAATGCTTGCTCCCTCTCCACTCAGCTTGTTGTTATGGTGAGAGCTTTGAGCTTCTACCCATAGTTGGCCAGTTCGCTGTCCCAACTCAATCAATTGCAGGATACTGCAAATATCAATTTCACTTAAATTTCCCTGCATTTACCTAAAAAGTACTCCTTTTATTGATTAATTGTGTCCCGCAATTTTTCCATTTTTTGAGTAAGTAGTTTAAGTATTAATTATGGAGTATTGAAAAGATTTTTACCTTTTTTCTTATTGCTATATCATCTGTTGTATCCATAGACGGGTAGCGGCTACTCTGCGAGAACCCCAAAGGCGAACCCGCACAGGTACGAGAACTGCTATAGATTCAGCTAGAACCCTTAATTTTTCGTAATACACTTTGACAAAGCTAGTGTTAACACGGAAGTCATCATCACTGTCATCAGTACAAAATATAAAGGCGCGACCACTCGCTTTTATAAGTATCAAGACGTAATATATCGCGTCTATAGTTTTGTCTGTCTTGTTCTCCTAAACTTGGGTTCAGTGACACAAGTTAACAGAATTATTTAAGGAATATCCCAAAAAATGAACTTTAAGTGCATCAATAAAGGACTAACGGTGTGCTGTATTTAGCAGAAGTACAAAAACAGAAAGGTGGTTTACTCAGTGGCGGTGGCAAAACTGAACTGAAACTGCTAGCTTGTCAGCGAACTGACCAGAATTGGAATACTGTGTCGGAAGAAGTGATTGCTGCTGAGGACGCAAGCAAATTAAATGATGGCGCTTTGGTACTGGTTGAACTGAATCCAAATCGTCAAGTGCAGCGAATTCAAGAAGCAGGGCGGCCACTAGTCAATATTTTGCAGAATTTTTCCCGCCAATTGGAGAAATTTAAGCTCAAGGAAGATGAAATCGATCAGTGGAAACAGTCGTTAACGTTTCAGGCGCAAGAGTTGAATCGTCGTGAAATGGACATGGAAGTACGCTCAGAACAGTTGCAAAATATGGAAGAGGAGTTGCAGCAACTAGAGCAACAAAAACAAGAAGTTGACACATCTCGCCAAGAAATTGAACGGTTACAAACAGAAGTTGAACGCAACCGCCTAGAATTGGAAGGCGCTTGGGAACATTTGCGGGGTGAGCAACGCCGTTTGGAGGAACATCAAGCGGATTTTAAACAAGGGACGGTTTTGGATGAAGAGCAAAGTCGGGTAATGAGTGAGTTACTCGATCGCTTATCTAGTCGTGTTGCTCCCACGGAAACAGTCAGGGAACACCTGCATTTAGCTTTTGAATTGGTGGAAAAGCAGCAAGCAACTCTTACCCCACACTGGCAAAAACTAGAAGAACAAAAAACTGCGATCGCACAACAGCAAGAAGAAGTGGAGCGGTTGTCACAAACATTTAGCGATCGCCAAAATGCATTGCAAGAAGCACAAAATATTCTAGTTCAGCAAACAGCCCAATTGCAGATAAATACAGCAGACCTTAGCAGCAAACAAGAGTATGCGCGGATAATCAAGGAGCAGTTACGAAACGCGGAAGAGTTATATCAACAAATTCACTCTTTGGCTGCAACATCTGGTGATGTAGTTCTCGGCCAGCAAGCTAATGTGGAAGCTTTGGATAAAATGTCTTTAGAAGAACTACAAAAGATAGTCCAAGACTTGCAGCATAAGCTGCAAATAGATGCTAGCTTTGTTCACGATCAAGAACAAGAACTGACATATAAACAAGAAGCTATAGAAGAACTGCAAAATAAATTAAGCCAAGCATCTGACCAGGATCACATCAATTTGGAACTGGAATTAACGGATGAAAAAGACCTCTATCAGATGCTAAACTCCAGTTTGGTGGGACAACGCCGCAATATGTTACAGCATCAGAAGTTTCTTAAGCAACACCAAGCTGTATTACTACGGCGACAAGGACATCCTGTTGTTGAGGAAGAAGAGGGTAATAAAGTTAATTTAGAACCGGTTCTATTACAAATTGAAACACAGAGACAACAATATTCGCAGGAAATCCAAAAGCTGGAACGTGAAATCGATCAGATCCGTTCTGGTATTGAGCTAAATCAAGGAATGATTGACAATCAAACTCACGATTTGGATGAAAAGCGCCAAGAACTGAAAGCGATCGAAGAAAACTTGCTATCTCTACGAAGAACAACTGCTGAATATTCTGGTCGGGTGAATCTTTATCAAGAAACACTACAACCAATTCAGGATTCCTTGGATGGATTACGGCAAAAGCTGCAAGGAATTGTAGAATCTTTGGATCAATTCCAGGAAACTGGCGATCGTCAAGTCCAAGGGATCGCCCAGTTGCGCCAAACTCTCCAGAGTTTAATGCCTCAGCCAGAATTATTAGCGTCATAAAGAGTGCTGAGTTAAGAGGGACGTATTTGCGCCCCTCTTAACTATTTCAAATAAATCCAGTCGCCTTCTACTTGAGCGATCGCACCACCAGGAAATGGATCGGTTTGCGATCGGGCATCAGCCCTAACTTATTTTTTTCGGGCTAAAGCCCAACTACGAACTACGAGCTTAGTTATTCCATAAATAAACTAGATTCTACATAAAAAAAATCTCCCAGCTTACGCGCTTGTTCTGTATTTATCTTCTCTTGCCCATTTAAAATATTATTAACCAAATCTTCTGTTCCTAAAACTGCCACTAAATCATCTCTACTTCTCTCAGATTCCTCTAAAAGAAATAACAACATAGATACAGGATTATTCTGCTGCATTGGCTGATAATATTCCTGTTCAAACTTTTCAATTAAAGTAATTAATAACTGATAAAGTTCGTCTTCTTCTGGGGTGCGTTCCCGGTGCATTAAATCTTCTACTATCTTTAAAGCTTGCTCATTTTCAACTTCACTTTTTATCAGTTTGGGAAGATAAGCTGTTAATAATTCCTTGTATTTATCTGGATTAAAAGTAAGGGTCATCTTTCCAGTTCTCCTTATCATTTTCCGCATGTGTGAGGATATACTTAATATAAATTAACTGCCCTTCATAATCTATACTAACAATCAAGCGATATTTATTTCCTTTAATATTGAATACTGTAAAGTTACCAACAGCTTCAGCTTTAATAAAAATTTGCTGTACTTCAACTAAATTTGACCATTTCGCTTTAGTGGCGACTTTATACCAATTGCTTAATGCTTCCTGACAATCTGCATGATTTTCTGCATATTCTCTTAAAATTTTAAAACTAATAATGTGCATCGTCCCTGATAACAAAAAGACTTTAAATAACTATTTCAAATAAATCCAGTCACCTTCTACTTGAGCGATCGCACCACCAGGAAATGGATCGGTTTGCGATCGGTTTGGGGCTATAATTAAAGCCGTTAATTTTTCGATATGTTCAAAACCGGGGGCATCAGCCAGTATTTGCTGCAACACCTGACGCATCACCCGACGTTGCAGTGCCAATGGTGCTTTCTGCAATACCCGACGATTTAAGCGTAAGGGGAGTGGGGAGTGGGGAGTGGGGAGTAGGGGAGAAAGAGGTAATTTTTCATCACCCATGCCCAATGCCTCTTCCCGTAACTGCTGGGCAGCGTTTTCTAAATATTCCACTTCTGCTTGGAGAAGTTCTGCTGTTTGGGCTAAAGCTGATTCTACTTGGGGGTTGAAATTTTCCCGCAAATATGGTAACAACTCTTGTCGAATCCGGTTGCGGGCATATTGCAAATCTTGATTGGTGGAATCTTCCCAAATTGGCAATTTAAACTCTTGACAAAATTGCTCTGTTTGTGGGCGAGTAATTTCTAAAAGTGGACGCACTAGCATAATGCCTGTAGTTAGGGGGCGTTGCCAAGTCAGGGCTTGTAAACCATCAGCACCAGTCCCGCGAATTAAATTGTAGAGGAGAGTTTCGGCGCGATCGCTGGCGGTGTGTCCTGTAACTATATACTGATAATTGTTTGCTTGTGCGATCGCACTTAAAGCTTGATAGCGCCAATCCCGTGCAGCAGCTTCACTATTTATCGGTTCGTTTGCTGTTTCTAAATAAAAGGATATATCCCAAGTTTTAGCTAAATTTTCGACGTGATGAGCATTAGCTTGGGAGTCAGAACGCCAGCGATGATCGCAGTGAGCAATACCTAAATCCCATCCCCATTTGGATTGTAAATCTAAAAGTAATTTTATTAAACACAAAGAATCTTGTCCGCCGGAGACAGCGACTAATAGACGCTGGTTGCGCTCAAATAAGTGGCGCGATCGGATGGTGCGATGTATTTTTGCGTGTAGGGGAGTCCATACCATTTTTTTCAGTGCACACAGACAAAGATAATTTTCTATTATATCTGTGTAGATAAACTTTGGTATTAGTTTTTACCTTCCTTTAGTTGCTGCCGAAGATCGTCAAGGGGAGAGTTTTCCTGTTTGATGTCTAATCGACGATCTTCGATTTCATCAGGGCAAAATTCTAGGCTCACTCTAATTTTACCTGTTCGCCATTGTTGACCAGGTATTAAAACACAACATTCAAATCCTTCTCCAAATACTCTTGATACTGATGATGTACAGTATTCTGCCCAAATTTTCTTGATTTCCTTTAATAACTGAAAGACTATTTGAGTGCGGGGTAAATTTTCAAATGCTTCTTGGTGAAAATGTACAACATCATCATCAGGATTTAGAGGCTCCCATTGTTCGTTCATAGTCAATCTTCTGTAACTAAATTTATAGTTCCCAAAAGATAGGAATTAATTAGAACTTCTCATAGTTTTTGGATTTGACTTGCAGCAACAACTTCTTTAACAGTTAACGCTAGTTCCGGGAAGGTAGTAGAGAGAATGCGGTCATTACCCGTGAACTTTTGAACTTGGTATTGACCATTAACCAATTGGTAAACAAAAATCGTGGGGAGTTTGGGATTACCGAGATAAGCACGAGAAGCGATCGCTAGATAATCTACAATCCAATATTCAATGATACCAAGTCGCTGATACTCATCTAGCTTATCAACATAATCATCATCCCAGTTTGTTGAGGTAACTTCTACAGCAAGTTGAATCGGCTCAATCAACGCCCCATAAGCCAGAACATTACTGTTCCACTGTGATGCACTAACTACGCTTACATCTGGATTTCTGCCTTGTTCTTGCCCAGCATCAGTAAACGTTTTGATGATGATATCTTTGTCAGCAATATATTCAAGTCCCAAGCGTCTAATTTCATCATTGAAGGCAAGCATTAAAAACCTTGCCACATTCTTATGCGCTCTAGTTACCTCCACTGGTATAATCTCTCCATTGACTAGTTCGTAAATGCCAGCATTAGGGTATTGCTCTAGAAACTCTTCAAAAGTTAGTTTTTTAACTGGAGTATGAACCATATTGTTCACCTGCTAAAAAAGGACTTAAATAATTCGTAATTCGTAATTCGTAATTCGTAATTCGTAATTCGTAATTCGTAATTCGTAATTAAACCCCTAAACTTTGTTAAAGTAATTTTTGAAAGTCAGATTCAATCTGGGTTTCCTTATATCTTGTGCCTGGCGACTAGAAGTCGCGGCTACACAGACAAAACCCACCTCCGTGGGTTAAAAACCTTTGATTTTCTCTTAGTCCACGGAGGTGGACTTCGTTTGTATAGCCGCGATTTCTAATCGCCAGGACTTACAAGAAGTGAGTTTCCAGGTTTGTATCTGTTGCCTTATTTTAGACAATTCGTACAACACAAACTAAATAATTTAAAAATCCTTTCTTCTCTGCGCCTCTGCGTGAGATAAAAATACTGTATAACTTCACAAGTAACCTTATGGCACAAATTCAAATCGGAATCGAAGGTGAAGGCGCACCAACAGCAGCCGAAGCATTGCTAGAAATTCCTGGAATATCGGGAAGCTACGAAGTTCCACCTCAAAAAGAGGCAACTCTAGCAGCGATCGCTACCATTGTCGGCATTGTCGGCGGTGCTGCGGCTTTAGCTGAACAAATTCGCAAATGGTATCAAGAATGGCATAAATCCCATCCAGGGAAGCGATTTGAAGTGGAAATTTTTGACCCTGTGAGTGGAAACAGGATTTTACTTGAAGAAGCTACCATAGAGGAAATCACGGAAATCCTCAAATCTATCAGCAAATAAGTGCAAACTATCCGCATTCAACTTCGGGAAAGTACGCAGGAAATAGTTGAACTCAGGTATTGGCTACCTCAACAAAAGCACTATGAATCACGTCGCCTGAAATTAGCAGAAATCGCTAATTTCCTTAAGCAAGGTGAACGAGATTACTATAAACTGCTGCCCAATTTACCAGGAATCGGGAAGCAGTTATTTTCTTGGTTGGATGGGGATGGACGCTGGTTGAGTCGGGGAATTGCTGACTGTGGCGATGATCTGTTGGTAATTGCCATTGATACTGATAAAAAATTGGCACATCTACCTTGGGAAGTGCTGCATGATAATAAGGATTTTTTGCTTAAGCGCGTTAATCCAGTGGTGTTACCTCTGCGCTGGATTGAAAAAGAAACGGCAGGGTTTTCTGTGGAAGCACGACAATTGCGAGTATTGTTTATGGCAACCGACCCGGAAGATGTGCAACCAAAGTTAGAGTTTGAACAGGAAGAAGCGAAAATTCTGGCAGATACGCGAGATTTTAATTTAGATTTGCGGGTGGAAGAAAGCGGTTGCGTTAGCGAGTTGGGTAAGGTGTGGAGTCGCTATTTTAATGACTTTGATGTGTTTCACCTCACAGGACACGCCTCAATTAAAGATGAAGCACCTTACACGCCTTACTTTATCACTGAGACGGAAATTGGGGAACGCTACGAAACCACAGCCGCAGAACTGGCCGAAGTCTTCCGGTTTCGCTTTCCCAAGTTGGTGTTTTTATCTGGGTGTCGGACTGGACAAGCACCAGATAAAGGCGCTGTCCCTTCAATGGCTGAGGCACTAATTGACCAAGGGGCGAGGGCGGTTTTAAGTTGGGGGCGGCCTGTGGAAGATCGGACAGCTACAGCCGCCGCCGCGCACCTCTACGGAAAATTGGCTGCGGGATATCAATTAGCTGAAGCACTCGCTAGCACTTACCAGCAGTTGTTTAAACAGAATGTGCGTGACTGGCATTTGTTGCGGTTATATGTCCAGGGAGAATGTCCGGGTGCGTTGGTGGAAGTGTGGGGAGATTTGCCACCCTCTGCGCCGGAACCTGCATACCAACAGTTTTTAGATCCCGATACCCAACTGGTGCGGGTGGCGAAACCCTCTGAGTTTGTTGGGAGACGGCGGACTTTGCAACGTTGTCTCAAAGCTATTCGCACTTCATTAGGGGTACTAATTTACGGACTGGGGGGTGTGGGTAAGAGTACTGTGACGGCGCGACTTCTGGAAAGGATGGTTGGCTATCACAGGCTGGTGAACTTTCGCCAACTCGATGAGGATAAACTGCTGAAAATTCTGGCTGAACAATGTACCTCGGAACGGGGGCATGATATTCTCAATGGCAAGTTACCCTTGATGCAGCGCCTCACCAAGTTTTTCACTGAAGGACTGAATACCAAAGAACAGCGCTTTGCCTTTGTGCTGGATGACTTTGAGGCTAATTTGGAATTACGAAATGGGGTTTATGTCTTGCAACCACAAGTTGTGGATGTACTGCTGGCGTTGCTGAAGGCGATGCAAAATTCCCAACTTCCCCACAAGGTAATTATTACCTGTCGCTACAATTTCACATTGTCGGAACTGAATCATCGTCTGTACCGCGAACCTCTGGGGGCTTTGGGTGGGGCAGATTTAATTAAAAAGTATAATCGTCTGGATTCGTTTAATGGCAGTTGGCAATTTCAGCCAGATTTGCCGGAACGTGCCAAACAAGCAGCAGATGGAAATCCTCGGCTGTTGGAATGGTTAGATAAGATTTTGCAAAATTCCCCGAAGTCGCCGGAAGCGGAGAGGGGAGTTGAGATGATTCTGCAAAAGATGGCAGATAAGGAAAAGGAATTTCGTGAGGATATTTTGGCACAGGTATTGCTGAAGCAGCAAACTCCAGCTTTGCGTCAAATGCTGGGGAAGTTGTTGGTGTATGAGTTACCTGTTCCTCTAGCTGCGATTTCCCCGATTTGTGAGGATATCTCAAGTTGGGAAAGTCATAAGCAACGCGCTGAAATTTTGGGTTTGTTGGAAGTTACCCTCACCAACAACACAGAGAGGTTGTATCGTGTTCCCCGGATTTTGTCACCGTTGCTAGAGTTTCCAGAAAACCCCAAGGGTGAAGAGTTGTATAAACAAGCTGCACAAATTTTGTATCGTCTGTGGTGGGAAGAGGCGGAAAGTCCTACGGAAGCACAAAGTTTAGAAATTCATCGCTTGGCTTTGTTGGGGAAGGATGGAGAAATTGCGGCGAAAATAGCTACTTCATTGGCCAACCACTTGCAGAATCAAAGTCGATTTCGGGAAGCAAGACATCTGTGCAAATCAACTTTAGAAATTACTAAAAACCATAGTGTTCTCAAAGAAATGGCTTATTTTGAACACCAAATGGGTGAGGTTGATCAAGCATTAAACTATTACCAACAAGCTTTGAATCTTTGTCCCGCAGAAGACGAAGGAGAATTAGCATCAATTTATCATCATTTAGGTATGCTTAAAAACCACAAAGGGGATGTAGATGAAGCGATCGCACTCTACAATCAGTCTTTGGAAATAAAAGAACGCATTGGAGATGTCCAAAGCAAAGCGGAGACGTTGAACCAACTTGGACATATCTACGCCGACAAAGGGGAAGTGGATGAAGCGATCGCACTCTACAATCAGTCTCTGGAAATAACAGAACGCACTGGTAATGTCCAAAGCAAAGGGGTGACGTTGCACTCTCTGGGAATGATCTACGCCGACAAAGGGGAAGTGGATGAAGCGATCGCACTCTACAATCAGTCTTTGGAAATAACAGAACGCATTAGAAATGTCCAAGGCAAAGCTGCGACGTTGTACTCTCTGGGAAATCTCTACGCCAACAAAGGGGAAGTGGATGAAGCGATCGCACTTTTCAATCAGTCTTTGGAAATAACAGAACGCATTGGTTATGTCCAAGGCAAAGCAATGACGTTGAACAATCTAGCAGGTATCTACGCCAACAAAGGGGAAGTGGATGAAGCGATCGCACTTTTCAATCAAGTCCTTGAAATTGATGAGCGCATTGGTAATGTGCAAGGCAAAGCGACGACGTTGCACAAACTGGGACGTATCTACGCGAACAAAGGGGAAGTGGATGAAGCGATCGCACTCTACAATCAGTCTTTGGAAATAACAGAACGCATTGGAGATGTCCAAACCAAAGCGGCGACGTTGCACTGTCTGGGAATTCTCTACGCCAACAAAGGGGAAGTGGCTCAAGCGATCGCACACTACAATCAGTCTTTGGAAATAAAAGAACGCATTGGAGATGTCCAAGGTAAAGCGGTGACGTTGAGCTGTCTGGGAATCATCTACGCCGACAAAGGAGATGTGGATGAAGCGATCGCACTCTATAATGAGTCTTTGGAAATATTTGAACGCATTGGTAATGTCCGAGAGAAAGCGGCGACATTGAACCAATTGGGAATTATCTACGCCAACCAAGGGAAAGTGGAGCAAGCGATCGCACTCTACAATCATTCTTTGGAAATAACTGAACGCATTGGAGATGTCAAACGTAAAGCGGCGACTTTGCACTGTCTGGGAATTATCTACACCAAAAAAGGGGATGTGGATGAAGCGATCGCACTCTACAATCAGTCTTTGGAAATATTTGAACGCATTGGTAATGTTCAAGGCAAAGCAATGGCTCTGTGGTGGTTAGGAGATTTGGCAGAACAACAGGGTGAATACACTAAAGCGATATCCTATTTGCAACCAGCTTTAGAGATTTTGCAGCGATTGAAGTCACCGGATGCTGAAAGTGTGAGTGCAAGTCTTGATAGGATAATGGGTAATTCGTAATTCGTAATTACTGAAAGATTTTTGTCTCACGCAGAGGCGCAGAGGCGCAAAGAAGAACGCGAGAGTGTGGTTTAGTAAATGATCCAAAAGCCGTCATTGCGAGCGAAGCGAAGCAATCGCAGGGGTTGGGATTGCTTCGCTTCGCTCGCAATGACAACTGGGCATTTTTTTACTTGGAGTACTCTAATGAGTCTTTGATACTCGTGGATGAGTCTTTGATACTCGTGAATGAGTCTTTGATACTCGCGGAGGAGTCTTTGATACTCGTGAATGAGTCTTTGATACTCGTGAATGAGTCTTTGATACTCGCGGAGGAGTCTTTGATACTCGTGAATGAGTTTTTGAACTCCATTAATGAACCTCAGAGCTTCGTTCGTGAACCTTTGAGCTTCGTTGATGAACCCCGGAGCTTCATTCATGAACCTCGCAATGTTGTTCGGTTAAGGCAAAAGACGCGATAAATCGCCGTATCTACAATAATAATTCCTTTGTAGAGACGGCGATTTATCGCGTCTTCGTGATTATGGGATTTATTTCATTAATAGATTTTGATCGCAATTCAGGTGAGAGAATCAGGATCTATGCCGAGCGATCGCTAACCATAAAAATATTTAAATGTTTGGACTCTACAACAAATCTCAATCTGTCGCGGTGTCCAGATCCCCGACTTATTTAATAAGTCGGGGATCTTTTGCTCATTGAATATTAGTTTTCCACTTGTTTGAGTTTTTGAAAAATTTCATCAAGGGGTGATTCAGATTCATCAGGACAAAATTCTAAAGCAAGTCTAACTTTTCCTTTTTTCCATCCCAAAGTACTAAATTGTAAAACTTCACAATTTAATCCTTGGGTATACAAATTTACTTCGTCTGTTTCTTCCGCTCCAATATATTCCTTAATTGCGGTAATCAAATCACGGACTTTAAAAGTTTTAGCAATATTTAATTTATTAAAGGTGTCTGGTTCTATAGACACAACTTCATCGTGATTAAGTCTTTCAAATCCATCTTCCATAAAAATGTCCTATCACTAAATCTATATTTTCTAGTGATATAACAGTTCATCCGAAATAATTCCCAAGAGATAATAGTAAATTTAAATCTGCTGCTTTCTCCCTCTCCAGCAACGGAGAGGGTTAGGGGTGAGGTTATTAAAAGAACCAGCCGTAAGAATGCAAACCTTTACCTAAAAGATTCACACCGAGATAGCAAACCCAAACAACAACAAAGCCAGTAGCAGCTAAAATTGCGGGACGAAGCCCTTGCCAACCGCGAGTGATTCGGGCGTGCAGATAGGCGGCGAATACTAACCAGGTGATTAATGCCCAAGTTTCTTTGGGATCCCAACTCCAGTAAGAACCCCAAGCCTCGTTAGCCCAAACGCCACCAGCAATAATGCCAATTGTCAATAAGGGAAATCCAAGCCCGATGATGCGATAGCTGATATTGTCGAGGGTTTCGGCAAGGCTAAGGCGCTGAGGTGAAAGGGGTTCAGCAGATGCTACCGTTTGAGGTTCAGAAGTAGTTACTAAATTCAAAACGGCAGTGTTGGCGTTACCATTACCGTTGCTACTACTTTCAAAACGAGCAAAGCCGTTATTTTCGGCAGAAGGGGCTGGTGGTTGAGAAATTAGTTCAGATGCTTTGTGCAAGCGGTAGCCGTTGCTGCGATAGCCACCAGTACCGACAGAACTGCCTTGTAGTTGGATGTTTTGACCGCGAGTGACAATCAGAAAAGCGATCGCTAATAACGCACCCACCATTAAAGCAGAATAACTCAACATCATGACGCTGACATGCATCATCAGCCAATTTGACTTCAATGCAGGTACTAGGGGTTCTGACGCTTGCATCTGGGATGGTAATGTCATCGTCGCAAAAGCAGCAATCAACATTGCCACCGGAGATGTAACAACTCCTACTAGGCGGCTACGGCTACTACTTTCAGCAATTAGATGGACGGTGGTAATTCCCCAAGTTAAGAAAAATAGAGATTCATAAAGATTACTTAGGGGAAAGTAACCAGCTTCTATCCATCTTGCCCCTAATAGAGTCGCCATACACAAATTAGCGATCGCCATCCCAGCTGTCCCCAAAGCGGCTAGATAAGGCAGATTCGGAAAAGCCGCTCCTCCCCAATACACCAGCATTGTTAGGAATAATATGGCAAAGGAGGCATTGTCCAGCCAATTCTGGAGTACAACCAGGTTCATAAAGTCTTCTCTCCGTGAATGATTTAAAATATGGATTCTGACTATTCTGATCCTATATGTTTACAGGGTGGAATTGGGAATTGGGAATTGGGAATTAGGAATTGAGAATTGGGAATTGGGAATTGGGAATTGGGAATTGGGAATTGGGAATTGGGGAAAGACTTACTGTAACTTCTCCTCTGCTC
>NZ_NOLK01000051.1:0-52280 GCF_002245985.1 Nostoc sp. 'Peltigera membranacea cyanobiont' 232 | reverse complement strand
CCTTGTCACCTTGTCCCCTGTTTCCCATCATCTTCCCTCATTCCCCATTCCTCATTCCCCAGTCCCCATCCTCAAGGCGTTCTCACTGCCCCAGAGTAAATCAAACCCCGTTGTAGATCCAGCGTTATAATCGCTCCATCTCGAATCACCTGCGTTGCTTGCTTCACGCCAACAATCACTGGCACACCAAGACGTAAGCCAATTACTGCCGCGTGACTTGTGAGACTTTCTTCTTCAGTAATAATCCCGGCAGCTTTCCGAATTGCCTCAACAAAATCGGCACTAGTGCGGGGTGCAACCAATATATCTCCGGGATTAAAGTTACTCACATCCATCCCAGTATTAGCTACCCGTGCACGACCACTCACTAAACCTTGTCCGAGTCCAATGCCGTGACCTAGTACCGCCGTTACCACTTCTACCTTAATTAAATCTGTAGAGCCAGAAATTCCCTGGAGTGTGCCAGCAGTCATCACTACTAAATCACCCTCAGACAGTAACTTCAACTCCTGAGCTACGTTGATCGCAGCTTGAAATGTTTGACCAGTGGAAGGCAATCCTAGCACCAATAGCGGTTTTACTCCCCACACCATTTGTAGCTGCCGCGCTACATTCACATGGGGTGTCACTGCCAAAATCGGTGTCTGAGGACGGAATTTAGAGACATTGCGAGCAGTTGCCCCAGTTTGCGTTAAGGTCATGATTGCTGCTGCGCCAAGTTGTTCGGCAATTTGACCTACCGCTTGACTAATCGCATTGGGAATCGAGCGCCGAGCATCTTTTACAGAACGCAAGTTTAAGTGTTGGACTTCTTCTTGCTCCATCCGCTCGGCAATCCGCGCCATCGTTGCCACTGCTTCTACAGGGAAACTACCCACAGCAGTTTCATTGGAGAGCATCACCGCGTCTGTGCCATCCAAAATTGCATTTGCCACATCCGACACTTCCGCGCGAGTGGGACGAGGATTGCTCACCATGCTGTCTAACATTTGGGTGGCGGTGATGATCGGAATCCCCAAACGATTTGCTGTCGCAATTAGCCGCTTTTGGAGTACTGGAACATCTTCTGCTGGCAGTTCCACGCCTAAATCGCCTCTGGCAACCATCACGCCATCACACAAAGCCAGAACTGCCTCCATTTGTTCAATGGCTTCATGTTTTTCAATTTTGGCAACCACTGGTACTTGTTTGCCTGTACTGGAAATTAGTTCCTTAATTTCGATCATGTCCTGGGGATTGCGGACAAAGGAAAGTGCCACCCAATCTACACCTTGATCTAGACCAAACATCAGATCCTCTCGGTCTTTGTCGGTCATTGCCTTAATTGACAGGTAAACGCCAGGAAAGTTTACGCCTTTATTGTTAGAAAGTTTACCTGGTACGGTGATGCGACAATGCAAGTCACCTTTGTCTCGGTTAATCTCCTCTACAACCATTTCTACTCGTCCATCATCAAGGAGGATTTTTGCGCCAACCGGGACTTCTTCGGCTAAATAATCGTAGGTGACACAGCTAATTTCCTGTGTCCCTATAACTGGACGATTTGTCAAGGTAAAGCGATCGCCTTTTGCCAAAACTATTGACCCGTTGTCAAACTTCCCCAAGCGAATTTTTGGGCCCTGCAAGTCTTGGAGAATAGCCACTGGCTGATTTAATTCAAAAGCGGTTTGCCGAATTAAGCGAATACTACGCTGATGGTCGGCATGAGTTCCGTGGGAGAAGTTTAGCCGCAGCGTCGTGGCTCCCGCTTCAATAATCGCCTTAAGCATTTCAGGACTGCTAGTAGCGGGGCCAATAGTAGCGACAATTTTTGTCCGGCGCAGAGAATCTCTTAATTGCATAGGGGCTGAAGTTAGGGAGCTATCTGGGAAGTCATCGTAACTTAAGTGGCATCTCCTTTTCGGTTACTGCTATATCAATAGATATAAGCAGTTAGAGAGAGTTTATGGGAGAGTAGGGGCTGTGGGATAGACTAGATATAGTACATCAATCTTGTATCCATCCTCCCAACGAAAGAGTTTATCCCATCAACTTTTTGCCAATTGTCATACCCCACTTATCAGTAAAGATTAGTTCTTGTCTGGAATCATAGCGTTATTCATCTACTGATATGCAAAGCTGTGGATAAATATTGCTATACAAAAGTTTACAAAAATTTATTCTTCCCTAATATTTATCGTATATTCGTAATGTTTGATTAAGAAGGAGTCAATGTTAGAAACGATCGCATCGGAGGCACAAAAGCCACTGACAATCCCGCCAAAGGAATTTTTAGCGCCTCCTGGTGATTTTAATCCCACGCTACTGCTGTTTTTGGTAGCTGTAGCAATGCTGGTGTTATCTCACTTTGGTTACTGGCTTTGGGAATGGCCGCACTGGCTGTGCTTTAGCGTTAACACTCTTGCCTTGCATTGTGCTGGGACGGTAATTCACGACGCATGTCACCAATCAGCCCATCGCAACCGGGTAGTGAATGCGATGTTAGGGCATGGCAGTGCATTGATGCTAGCTTTTGCTTTTCCAGTATTTACAAGGGTACATTTACAGCATCATGGCCATGTCAACCATCCCAAAGACGATCCAGATCATTATGTCTCCACGGGTGGCCCGCTATGGCTGATTGCAGTGCGATTTTTGTACCATGAGGTGTTTTTCTTTCAACGGCGACTGTGGCGAAAATATGAGCTACTAGAATGGTTCATTAGCCGCTTGATTGTTGGTGTAATTGTTTATATCTCAGTGCAGTACAACTTTTTAGGGTACATTCTGAATTTTTGGTTTATACCCGCTTTTGTGGTAGGGATAGCACTAGGGTTATTTTTTGACTATTTGCCCCATCGTCCTTTTGCGGAGCGCGATCGCTGGAAAAACGCTCGTGTCTACCCGAGCCCAGTCCTCAATATCCTGATTATGGGACAAAATTACCACTTAATTCACCATTTGTGGCCTTCTATTCCTTGGTATAATTACCAACCTGCATACTATGTGATGAAGCCACTCTTAGATGAAAAAGGATGTTATCAAACTTCAGGATTGTTGCAGAAAAAGGACTTTTTTGAGTTTGTTTATGACATCTTTTTAGGAATTCGGTTGCATCATCAAAAAGAATAGATCGGCAATTATCGCTCTTTTATGACTCTGATTAAAGAAAAAAATATAGGTTGGGTTGAACAAAGTGAAACCCAACAAAACCAAGGATTTTTCGTGTTGGGTTTCGTCCCTCAACCCAACCTACTCGTAAATTTATCAAAGCCTTAAAAATCAAGGGTTCTGAATTTTTATTTAACGAGAGTAATAGAAGAGCGTTATTCCATTTTCTAGCCAAGAATATCAGCTTTTGCTGGCTTATATTCTTGGCTTGTTGTGCTAGTTTTTAAAGTTGGTGTGTGGTTAAAAAAGCTTCAACTTCAGCATTTGTTGGTTGAGAAGCGATCGCACCTGGTTTAATGGTCGTTAGTGCCCCAACAGCACTGGCATAAGTGACGATGCGTTTTGCGGTTTCTGCATCCCGCAAGCTGTGGATGCCATTCTGACTCAGTTGGTGGATGAATCCTGCCAAAAAGCTATCCCCTGCACCAGTTGTATCAACTACAGGGATTGAAAAGGAAGATAATTTGCCTTCATTCTCACCCAGACAGTAGGTGCAACCGTTTTCCCCATCTGTTACTAGTACTCCTTCAATTGAAGCCAAACGGTAAGTTATGGCTCCGGGATCTGCCGTTTCAAATAGCCATTCCGCTTCTTCTTTGGAGAGTTTGAGGAAATCCACTCGCTTAAATAATTCTGGAATTTTTTGATGAGCAATGTTTGGCTCGTCCCAAAATACAGGTCGCCAGTTGACATCTAGCACAATCTTCAAATCGTAATGTTCTGCTAACTCTAGGGCGCGGTAAATTGCCTGTTCGCTTTCAGGATAGGCTAATTCCAAAGTACCCAAAACCAGAAAATCTGCCTCTTTAAATAGCGAATCTGGCAATCGTTTGGCTTGCAGGCGAGTATCGGCAAATTCTGCGGTGTCATACTGACCAAATCCGGCGAAGGTGCGATCGCCAGTCAGATCCCGTGTAACATAAACTTGCCGTGTTGGTGCTGTAGGGTGGCGTTGTATCCCTGTTGTATCTACACCTACATCTTGTAATAGCTTGACTAGTGCATTTCCTGGTTCATCTTCACCAACAGCTCCGATAAATCCTGCCGGTATCCCCAACTTAACTAAAGCACAGGCTACGTTAGCTGGTGCCCCTCCTGGGTAGGGAGTCCAAGATTTAACTTCTTCCAGTTTTAACCCTAATTGATCGGCTAAACAATCAAACAAAATTTCACCGAGGCACAAAACACGGGAATTGCTCATTTCATTTTAAATTTTAGATTTCGATTTTGGATTAGGAATTTACAGTATAAAACCTACAACAATTTTTGCTAATCTGTCGCCAGTCCTTCATAGAATTAAATAGCAATTTTTACTACTCCATAACATCTATATGCTTTCAATATCGCCTAAATTATCTAAATGTTTATACTAACTTCTAGCCAAGAATAAGTGTTATATAATACTGATATATTATTGTGATTTATATTCTTGCCAACTTGAAATCCAAAGAAAATATTGACAATAGTATTACTACTAACACTTGAAACCCCTACCAACAAAAGAATCTTCTAGAATTAGAAAGAGCGATTAAGTACATATACCAAAGGAGCATAGAAATAGTCATGGCTGGTGGCAAGTCTGAGACCCCCGTTAGTCTGTCAGACAGAGAACTGCAAATTATCGACCTAGTGGCCGCTGGCTTAACTAACCAAGAGATTGCAGGAAAACTGGAGATTAGCAAGCGTACAGTTGATAACCATATCAGTAATATCCTGACCAAGACCGAGACAGAAAATCGAGTAGCTCTTGTTCGCTGGGCCTTACAGTGGGGCAAAGTCTGTTTGAATGATGTCAATTGCTGTCTTCTGCCTAACCAGATCGAATGAGCAATTTATTTAGTAAGAACATAATTGCTTTGGTCTGGTGTAATTGCAAGCCAATTTTGAGGTTTACTGATTGTTTCCCTCCTCACGCCTAAGTTTTCAGTGTGAACACTCTACCAAAAGTTCCGAGTCCTTCACTCAGCCGGAGTTTATGTTAGTGGAGCCAGCTGACCCTCGGACTCGGAAACTATAACAAAGAATTCCTTTTCAAATTCAGCAGAACAGATGTAGGACTGGGGATTGGGGAAGAAGCAAGGGAGCAAGGGAGAAGAGTTTTCCCTCTGCACCCTGCCTTTTCAATGCCCAATGCCCAAACTCAACAATCATCCACAGAAATTAGCAACAATTCAGTGGTGCAAGCGTTACATTTGAAAGAAATCTATGTTGTCCCATCGGCTTTGGGAGCAGTGTTGCAATGAATACTTCCGCCTCTTTTCAGGGTAGCTCGTCTCCCTTTGAATTTTTCAACTTTGGTTTTACGATACCTGTATCTGAGAAAGTTCCGACTATTGAAGGCCAATTTTCAGACTTTCCGCAACCCACACAAGATGCCGACTTACTTAGGCAGCTATCATTTATTCCAGGGTTGAAAGAAATTCTAACGATCCGGCAGGTTCACGCCTTAGAACATGCGACTGTTTGGGTTCTTAGCGAATCAAACAGTGCCTATCCTACTAAAGGAGAACCTCCTAACGTTCAGCTAGATAACGAACAATTAAGCGGTTTGTCTACTGAGCATGGATTTTACCTTTATGGCGAGGTGAATATTAGTGATTTGCGGCGTGCGATCGCACTTGCTCGACATCGCCTTACTAGTGGGGAATGGGATTTAGCTGTACATCCCCGTTGCGGTACAAATTTATCAGTAGCAATGTTGTTAACAGCCGGACTAGCTATCGGTGTACATCTGTTACTACCATTTCGACCAATTGAGCAACTTATCGGTTTGGGGTTAGCAGCGACGACAGCAGCCGAACTCGCACCTGATTTAGGTTCTATGGCCCAGCGTTACCTAACAACAGCCATTCCTTTTAACCTAGCAATTGAAAATATTACCCGTACACACGACGTTTGGGGGCGTGAAGCACATTTTGTTAAAGTAGGTTGGCAAGAATGAGGGGGAACAGGGAGAAGGGAGCAGGGAAAGATGAGGAAGAAGAATAATAACCAATGCCCAATTCCCAATTCCCAATGCCCTAAATAAAATTATGAGAAAACTTTACTTCTTGCTTCCCGGTACAGATGGCAAATTTGCCTGTGGTGGTCTTTGGGCGGAGTTAAAAGCACTTAATCTGGCTCAAAATTTCTGTAGTGCTGATGTTGTAACTTACCGTCAACGAGAAAAGGATAAGCTTTTTCTTGATGATTTACTAAAAGAGAAAAATTTAAGTGATGTGATTTTTGTCATAAGTTGGGGATTTGATATAGCTCAACTCGTGGCGAAACTTCAGCAATACAATGTCGTTTACCATGCACATAGTGCAGGTTATCCATTTAGGTTGCCTGCGAGTATTCCGATTGTTACAGTTAGCCGTTATACAATGGGCTATTGGGGAGAAAAATCACCAAATTCCCTAATTTATTATTTGCCCAATCAAATTTCTAATGAGTTTCAAAATTTAGGTCGAGAACGGGATATTGATGTTTTAGTTCAGGCTCGAAAATCTTCTGAGTATTTAATTAAAGAATTAATCCCAGCGTTACAAAAACGTTGTAAAGTATTGGTTGTTGACTCTTATATAGAAGATTTACCTGGACTATTTAACCGAGCTAAGGTTTACCTCTATGATTCGGCTGATTACTGGGCACAACAGGGTGTTAGTGAAGGATTTGGTCTACAACCAATGGAAGCTCTTGCCTGTGGTTGTCAAGTATTTTCTAGTGTAAACGGGGGATTGGCAGATTATTTAGATCCAGGATTTAATTGCTCTAAAATTGCTGGATATTCTCAAGAATATGATGTACAACGGATTCTAAAGGTAATTGATTATTCAGTAGCAATGAGTTTGTCTGAAGAGTTTTTTGCTGAATATCGGGCTGAAAATATTATTAAGCGTTTCCAAGTAATTTTGGATGAGTTAAATGAGTTTTTTGATCACAAGATTCAGCAGCCATCTAATATTAAGAGTTTGACAAAAGTCCGTATGGCAAAATTACTTGCTCAGAAGATATACGGAAAGTTGAAGAAGAAATATTTCAAGTAATATAAACGAACCGCAGAGGCGTACAGATCGCAGAGAGAAGAGAGGAAATTGAATGAGTCGGCGGTTATTAGTTACTGGGGGTGCGGGGTTTATTGGGGCGAATTTTGTCCATCACTGGTGTCAGGTTTATCCAGACGATCGGGTGGTGGTGTTGGATGCGCTTACCTACGCGGGGAATCGTCTGAATTTGGCGATGGTTGAGGGAGGAGAGAATTTTCGGTTTGTGCAGGGGGATATTTGCGATCGCACCATTGTAGACGAGCTATTATCAACCGAAAAGATAGATACCATTGCCCATTTTGCTGCTGAATCTCATGTCGATCGTTCCATTCTTGGGCCGGCGGCTTTTGTGCAAACCAACGTTGTGGGAACTTTCACCCTGCTGGAAGCTTTTCGCCAACATTGGGAGGCTAAAGCACAGCCATCTGATTATCGTTTTCTACACGTTTCTACTGATGAAGTCTACGGTAGTTTGGGCGCAGATGATGCAGCTTTTTGTGAAACTACATCTTACGCTCCCAATAGTCCCTATTCAGCCTCAAAAGCTGGTAGCGACCATTTAGCGCGTGCTTATTATCATACTTATAAGCTTCCAACCATTATCACAAATTGCTCTAATAATTACGGCCCTTATCAGTTTCCCGAAAAGCTAATTCCTCTAATGTGTATCAACACATTGAGAGGTAAACCATTACCTGTTTATGGCGATGGTAAAAATGTGCGCGATTGGCTTTATGTAGGCGATCATTGTCGTGCTTTAGATGTGGTAATCAATCACGGTCAACCAGGGGAAATGTACAATATTGGTGGCAACAATGAGGTGGAAAATCTCAACCTGGTGCAACTTTTGTGTCAGATGATGGATGAATTAGCACCTGATTTACCAGTACATCCAGCAAAGGAGTTGATTACTTTTGTCAAGGATAGACAGGGACACGATCGCAGATATGCAATTAATGCAAATAAGATTAAAACTCAACTTGGTTGGACACCTTCAGTAACAATTGCTGAGGGTTTACGTTTAACTGTTGAATGGTATCTCAATCATCGTGATTGGTGGGAACCTCTGCTGTCTGCGGAATATCAAGCTTACTATCGCAAAAATTATCTATAACTTAAATTCCCCACGCAATAGTGTCACAAAGTGAGTGGTAATTACTATTGTGATTCACTCTGAGACTGGAGGGATAATTTTTTGCGGTGTGAGACAATATCCCAGTGCTTTCAACTGGCTCCCACAATTTCTCTAGATAATGACTATCCTTGAATATAAGGGAATCAGATCGGCGTAAACTGCCAGCAGGTGTAAGATGCTGCAACCAGAACAGATATTACAAGATCGTTATCAAATCCAACGCCAACTTGGTAACAATGGGATTCGTCAAACTTGGCAAGCATTGGATTTACAAGCCTCTGATGGCGAAAATTCAACCGTTGTGGTCAAACTTTTAGCCTTTGGCGGTACTGTACAGTGGGATGATTTAAAACTTTTTGAGAGGGAAGCGCAAATTCTTAAACAGCTAAATCATCCCCGCATTCCTCGATATATAGATTATTTTTGTATCGACGATCGCACACTGTGGTTTGGCTTAATCCAACAATATATTCCTGGTGAGTCGCTTAAAGAAAAACTTGTTCTTGGCGAAAGGTTTACTGAAAAGCGAGCCAGAAAAATCGCTGGTGAGATTTTAAATATTCTCATGTATCTACATGAGTTAAACCCAGGAGTATTACATAGAGATATTAAACCGAGTAATTTAATCTGGGGCGAAGATAATCGGATTTATTTAGTTGATTTTGGCGCAGTTCAGGATAAAGCGGCCAGAGAAGGCGTTACTTTTACCGTTGTGGGTACTTATGGTTATGCCCCAATGGAACAATTTGGTGGTCGAGCGGTTCCAGCTTCAGACCTCTATGCACTGGGTGCGACTCTGATTCATTTGCTGACTGGGACTTCCCCCTCTGATTTACCCCAGCAGGATTTGCGACTGCAATTTACCGACCGAGTTAATCTCAGTCCCAGTTTTGCCAGTTGGCTACAAAAGTTGATAGAACCCGCTCCCGAACAACGTTTTCCTGATGCCCGCCAAGCGCTGAATGTTCTTAAATCTGGTCTGGCTATAAAATCTGCAAACAAGAATCAGCTTTTACCGCAAAGAGAAATCATCAATAATTCTGGATGCGGGATAAATAATCAGAATGAAACAGTCCCAGAGGAAATTCTCGGTTGGAACTGGGGCGCATTTCTAATGCCTTGGTTCTGGATGTGGCCGAATCAAGTGTGGTGTGGGCTATTCTGTTTTATACCGCAAATTTCGGGGTTGATGGCGATCGCACTTGGTGCTAAAGGCAATGAATGGGCTTGGAAAAGTAGACGGTGGAGCAGTATTGAGCAATTCAAAGCCCATCAAAGAGGCTGGGCGATCGCTGGTATTCTAATTGGAGGGCCTATTAGTATTGTCTTGTGGGTTACTGCGATCGCTTTGCTGAAAGCTGCGCTGTAAGGAGTTAGGAGTTAGGAGTGAAGAATTATTGTCCTTGTCCCCCTACTCCTATACTTCCCTGCTTCCTTCTAACTACTAACTTGTGATTCAACTACACCCACGGGACAAGAAACATTTGTCCCTCCTAAACCACAATACCCATTGGGATTTTTCGCCAGGTATTGCTGATGGTAAGCTTCGGCATAGTAGAATTCCGGCGCATCCAAAATTTCTGTAGTAATCTGGCCATAACCTGCACCGTTAAGGGCTTGCTGATAAGCTTCCCGCGATACTTCTGCTTGCTGCTTTTGGCTTTCAGAATAGACATAAATTCCCGAACGGTATTGAGTGCCAGAATCATTACCTTGGCGCATCCCTTGGGTAGGATTGTGGCTTTCCCAAAAGACTTTGAGCAGTTCGGAATAACTAATCACTTTGGGATCAAACACAACCAACACAACTTCATTGTGACCGGTTCGGCCACTACAGACCTCTTCATAAGTCGGGTTGGGTGTGAATCCAGCAGCATAACCGACTGCGGTGGTGTAAACTCCTTTAAGTTGCCAGAATTTGCGTTCTGCACCCCAAAAACAGCCCAAACCAAAGATTGCTTTCTCTAATCCATCGGGAAAAGGAGCTTTTAAAGGGTTCTTGTTGACATAATGAGCAGCAGGTACTGACATAGACTGTGCCCTTCCTGACAAAGCTTCTTCAGGTGTGGGCAGAACTGACTTTTTGCCAAATCCGAATAGTGCCATTGATTTTGACTCTGATATATATCTTTACCTTATTTACTATTGTAAAGATTCTGGCGATCGCTTGGGGTTTTCTCAGATTCCTGGCTGCACTATCTTAGCCTTGTGGCGCTAGTTCATGCTATTCATCAATTCAAGAGTAAATCCTCGTCAAAAGTGTTCATGGATAAAATACCAAAAATCGATCGTCAAAGGGAGCATCAAGCGAACGAACGTACTTTTCTAGCTTGGCTACGCACTTCTATTGCATTGATTAGCTTTGGCTTTGCGATCGCGCGATTTGGGATATTTCTGCGTCAGTTGAATCTTGCGATTACCCAACAAGAACCTCCGGTTAATCCATTATCCAACTCGGAAAATTTGGGTCTTGCTTTGGTAATTTTTGGAATTTTGGTTGTTGTGTTAGCTGCGTGGCGATACAACCAAGTTTTCTGGCAAATTGAACGAGCAGATTATAGACCAAATAGGTTAATGGTTTGGATAATGACCGGAGTAGTAATTATTTTGGGACTTCTCAGCATTCCTTTGCTCTTAAGGCGCGATAAAGTTTTTCTTCGCTCTCCTTCTCCAATTCAACCACAGTCCCGAAATTTGCAAAGTTCAACCCCAAACTTGTATGTTAAAAAGGGGACAATTATTACTCTATACATATACAAACAAATCTTTTACAACAAGATCCCCGACTTCTTAAAGAAGTCGGGGATCTGAACATTACTTAACAGTAGCCTCAGAAATAACTGTTACACAAGCATTTACCAAAGGTAATAGCGGCCCTAATTGTTCTTGTCCATTCACTGCTAAATCACTGTGACACAAATAAACTCTCTCAGATACACGAGACAGTAAATCTGTCAAAATTCTTTGGAGTCGTTGTTCTTCTGCTAATTTCTCATCCTCTGCTGTCCAAGGTTCGCCTAATCTATTTTGCAGGAAAAACGGCGCACCGAATAACGTTGCCGCGCCACCTTTAGCCCACAGAGGTGAACCAGCATCTAGCCAAAAATGCCAACGGTGCGATCGCCTACTAGACCGATATTGAAATATAGTTGCTAAGGTGACAGCTTTTCTCGCGCCACCGATAGGACGCACGGGGTAAGGGTTGGCGGTAATCGTACCACGTCGCAGTAATTGAATAAATTCGATGATAGTTGTGTGCGGCGTTGTCTCAACTGGGGCGATTTGTCGTAATCTGGTGTCAATTTCCCAGTAGTGTTGGGCGGTTTCTAATAATTCGCGCAGTGCTGCTAGTTGTTCGTAGGGGAGATTACTACCATTCCACAAAAAACGTTGAATTGCCCTATCTAAAAGGGAAATGGGACTGGGAATTAAACGCAGTTCTTGTTGCGATCGCTGCTGCTCTAACCACTGCAATATCTCATTATAGGCTGTAGTAGCCGCATAGCCGATTCTATCCCAGCGCTCGAAGGCAGACACTGGGAGCAAGTTGGGGCGATCGGGATGGGGTAAAAAGCAGTAATCTGCAATCAAACCAGCACGTACCGGATCAATATTTGTAGAGACGCGATTAATCGCGTCTGTTAAAAGTGAGGAGTTTTCTGGTACTTCTTGCTTTCTACTCAATACAACTAGCATTTCAGCCACAGCATCCCGATCTACGAGGCGACCCAAGCCGGGATAGACTAGCGCCAGCATGGTGAGTAAGGCGCGAATGACGGGTGAACTAATTAGGGGACGTTGGTCATTGAGCGATTCTACTGGGATGTTTTGCTTAACGAGGATTTCTACTAGAGTATAACGAGCGATCGCATCTAAACCTGGTGCAATAATCGCTACTTCTTCTACTTGTACTTGCTGCGATTGGATCGCATTCGCAATTACCTCTGCTGTTTGTCGCAATAGTTGAGCGCGGGAGGTGGTTTGAATGGAATGGACAATCTCAGGTAAAGTAACCAGCACCATCGGTTCTGTGACTAATTCCACCATCTGTTTAGCTTGCTTACCCAAGGATTCTGGAGGCGGGCCAGTCAAGATTTCTACCCGACAACGCTTTGCTAACCCTTCTAGATAATTGGGGTCTGCTCCCAATCCCAATCGCACTGCACCATCGGGATTGTAGCTAAACGCGCCAACTGCGCCTCGATCTAATAGCAATTCAAACAAAAGACGCGCTACGCTAGGATAATCGTCAACATCATCCGCCAATACCGCCTGATAGCGTTTAGTTAGGTGCTGTTGGTAGTTGCGATCGCTCAACAAATATTGACTATAGAGTTCGGTAATAATGCCATAAGTAAGTAACCCCCTCTCTAAGCACCAGTTACGCCAATCAATGAGTAAAGATGCCAAAAATTCCGGCTCTAAAGTTGTAGTGTTTTCCCCCAGACCCTTTGCCAAAATCTGGGCAATATCTTCACAATGTACACCACTGTAAGCAGCTAATTGCAACAAGTCTAAAATGCGACGCACCAAGCGAGACTCATTCACTCCCGCAATTCGTAAAATTTCTTCGTCTAATTGGGAACGCCAAAGTTTGGTTGCTAATTCTTGTTCTGTTTCTGGTCGCAATCTTACCGGAAACTGTGCTTTCAGGTTCAAGGAGTTAATTAGCAACGGCCAAAATAAAATAACTTCATCCTGGAAAAAACCTAGCGGTGTCTTGGCACGCACCGGATATTTTCCCAAGGTAGATGTAACAATTATATCTCCCAATTCTCGGCGATTATCATCGTTGGCAGCTAAGACTAAAACTCCTGGCTCTGTTTGTTTAAGATATAAAAATTCGGGAATGCGATCGCCCTTGGCATTGGCGTTGGCGTTGGCGTTCGCGTCTCTGAAAGAGAAGCCTCTCGTAGAGAAGCCATCGCCTTTTTTACGTCCCTGCTTTTTAGTATAAAATGATTCATTATGCTGCTTTTCTGGCTGTACCCAACTACAAAATTGCTCTACCAATCGAGCCGTTTTACCACTGCAACTAGTGCCAACAATCCAAACCGAATGAGAAACCACAAACTTTCTCCTTGTAGATTTGCTAGTATACCTCGTGCGTTAACTTAAGGTTAAGAATCACCAAATAATGCTGGATGATTATCTGCAATGAAAAATTCTGTTTTTAGCCAAAAAATCTATTCTTTCTTGCTTGCTGCTTATCGATGGTACTTACAGACTCCTGAACGTTCTTTACATGAAGCTTACGATGCAGCATTAAAGATTAAGGAAATAGAAGATAAGCATTTCAATGGTAATAAAATAGACATTGACTCAGCCACGTACAGTAAGAGCGTGATGGATTATTTTGAGTCAGACCTCAACAAGCTATTAAAAATTGCCAAAATGCGGCTGACAGAGTTTAGAGGAAGCCGTTGGTTTCTAAATGAAGAGAATCAAAAAGCTGCTGAGAAAGCAGGTATAGAGCATCCCAGTCCTTCTTTAGTTTTGGAAAAGCTAAACTTTATCGATCGAGTTATATCTAAATACACAATAAATTCTGAGCAAATAACTTCTAACGCTTTAGTAGTTAAACCTCCAAATCTACCAGTTAATGTGATATCTGACGAAAAATCGCCGATCGTTAATGCTCCAACGTTACCACCAAAGATACCAACTCAAGACTCGGAGAAAAAGCCAAAACCAAAGGGTAAAGTTGATACAACAGGCGTTTTACCTCGTTCGATTTTAAGTACTATCACTCGTCTGCAAGTTGAATTAGACCCTAATGCTGAAAAAGAAGTAATTCAGAATTTTCGTCAGACTCAAAGAAGAACAATAATATCTATCAGGTTTATTTTACTATTGATTATCGTACCACTTTTGACGCATCAGATAGCAAAAGCTTTCGTAGTAGGGCCATCTGTTGAGCATTTTAGAAGTAGCGAACAAATGCAGATATTCCTCAATTCCGAAATGGAAGAGGAAGCCCTTGAAGAATTAGAAAGATTTGAAGAAAAGCTCAAGTTTGAAAATCTCATTAGAAATGCTCCTCCACTGTCGTCTGAACAGATGGAAACTGAAATGGCAAATAAGGCTGGAGAGCTTGCTGAAGAATTTCGTCACGAAAGCTCGAATGCTATCAAAAATGTTTTTGCAGATATGTTCTCGGTAGGCGCTTTTATCTGGCTTTTGCTTGTCAGCAAGTCTTCTATTGCTGTAGTCAAAGATTTCTTTGATAATATCGTCTATGGGCTTAGTGATAGTGCTAAGGCATTTATCATCATTTTGTTTACTGATATATTTGTAGGTTTCCACTCTCCTCATGGCTGGGAAGTACTGTTAGAAGGTGTATCACGTCATTGGGGATTACCAGCGAATCGAGATTTTATCTTCTTATTTATTGCTACATTTCCAGTGATTTTAGATACCATTTTCAAATATTGGATATTCCGATATTTGAATCGGATATCGCCTTCCGCAGTCGCCACTTACCGGAATATGAATGAATGATGAATAAACGGCGTTTTTGCACCCCCACCAAATTCTCAATTTGGTGGTGCAACAATTCAGTGGGGGTCTAATCGCCCACTGATAGCGAAGCGTTAGCGAGTCCGCGAGCGTCTTGCATTCTGACCGGAGGCGGAGCGTCTCCAGTTCCGCTTCTGAATTATTAAATTAAAGTATATGTGAATTTCCTGAAAAAGCTTGCTTTACAGGTATAAAAATAATACAATAATTGTGCTGAGTGTCGAATGTTAAATGTTTATTGGAGAAATAAGATCGTGACTATTGCAAATGTACTAAAAAAGTTATCAATGGCTTCTCCTTTGATATTGGCAACAGTTTTAGTTTCTGCACCATCTGTATACGCAGATGAAGCGATACAGAGTTTGACGGGTGGAACTAACTTCCCAGCTTTTAATGGTACAAATCAAACAATCGGTTGGTCATTTACTGCTAATGACAACCTCTCAGTTACTGCATTAGGTTTTTACGATCGAACTCCTGCCGATCCTCTATCACAATCCCACTTAGTTGGTTTGTGGACATCGGACGGGAATTTACTAGCTTCAACAACTGTCCAAACCACCAGTCCACTAACTGGAAGCTTTCGTTACCAGGATATTACATCAGTCAATCTTCTTGCTGGAATATCATACGTTATTGGTGCAGCAATAACTAGTCCATTTACTGATATTTATAATATTCCCGCATCTGTAAATACGGCTCCAGAAATTACTCTCACCCGTAGCGCCAGAAATGGTTCATCCCAAGGGTTTAGTTTTCCTTCAACTCTAACACCCGGTAACGGTAGAATTGGCCCCAATTTCAAATTTGACGTAGTTACCCAAGCTGTTCCCGAACCGACTTCTCTCATCGGTATCTTAGGCTTAGGTGCTTTCGGTATCACCTCTCTTCGCAAACGTAAGCAACTAGTTACAGAATAAACGAACGGACAGTAAATAGGACTTTATGTGCTTCTTTGCCTCTCCCTTGCGCTGGGGGAGGCGCTTAGAACTCTTGGGTGTAGGTAGTTCGATGGAGTCAGGGCTTACTACCAAATTGAGACAATTTAGTTCAGATGTACTCACGCTTGAAAAAAGTGATGGGTTTTTTAGTCTTTTTTTAGAAAGTATATAAAAATATATTATTTTATCCTATATATAGTTAGTCTTATAGCCCCTGATAAACCTCACCCCGGTTTTGCTACCGCAAAACCTGTCCCTCCTTTAGTAAGGAGAGGAATATCCTTTCTTGACAGGGTGAGGTTTTGGAGGACTTTTGGGTAATCCTATAAGTTGTGTGTACACCATAGCCCCTTATTCTTGGGGAAGGGAGTAAGGGGTGGGGTTGGCGGTGTGGGGTTCAAATTGTTTGATTTATGCAAGAGGTCTACTGTATTTTTGGTTTTTGATTTTAGAATTTGAGCGAGGTGGGTTAATATCAAAAATTTTGAATTTTGATGAAAAAGACACTTGCTGGGTTAGGAAAGCTAAACAAATTTATCGCCATCAGCCTACCGATGCTTCTGTCGATTTTCTTAGTGCGTATGGAATCTTTGGCGCATCGGGAACTCAGTCCGCCAGAATGTCGCGTGAAAAAGTGGGATATACCAGTATCCTTTACACAAAAGCAAAAAGCACCATTAATCGAGAGACTACCAGTTACTTGTTGTCAGAACGATCGCTCTTGTTTAGATGAAGTAATCTATGGAGAAATATCAGAGAAAAAGGCACTGATGAGTGCGATCGCTCGCAGTCTCCAATACCTGCAAACAGCTAATGCTGCGGCTGCTTATCAAAACTATCCTGTGGCGAGGATTACGCGCGATCGCGTCTTCAAAAGCTTGAAAAGATTCCGCGAACTCCTACTCACAACAAATTCTGCAACAGAATTACATCAAGCCATTGAGCGGGAATTTGTTCTTTACCAGTCAATTGGTAAAGACACTAAAGGTTCTGTTTTATTCACCGCCTATTATGAACCACTTTACGCAGCCAGTCGCGTCCCCACACCAGAATATCGTTATCCTGTTTATCGATTACCTCCTGATTTAAACTCCTGGACTAAGCCACATCCTACCCGCCTAGAGTTAGAAGGAGCAGATGGTTTACAAGCTGTAAAAGGGAAATTGCGAGGATTAGAGTTGTTTTGGTTTCGCGATCGCCTTGAACCATATTTAGCTCAAATTGAAGGTTCAGCGCGACTTCAGCTTCCCGATGGAACTCAGACAGCGATCGGCTATGCTGGCAATAACGCTTATAATTACAAAAGTCTGGGTCGAGAATTAGCGAATGATGGCAAATTACCGCTTGAAGGGATGACGATGCCAATTATTCTCGATTATTTTCAAAAGTATCCCCAAGAATTAAATATTTATATTCCGCGCGATCGCAGTTTTGTTTTTTTTCAAGAAAATCACGGTGAGCCAGCCCAAGGTTCTATCAACGTACCACTAACAGCAGAGCGTTCTATCGCTACAGATAAATCTCTCATGCCTCCTGGTGCTTTAGCGTTGATTCGTGCTTCTATTCCCTTTCCTAATCCTACCGGAAAAATGGAGGAGCGCATCGTTAGCCGCTATGTTCTTGACCAAGATACTGGAGGTGCAATTAAAGGTGCAGGTAGGGTAGATTATTTTTTAGGGACTGGAAAATTAGCAGGCGATCGGGCTGGTGTCACAGTCAGCAATGGACAATTATTTTATTTATTACTCAAGTCCAAGAATTAAGCCCACTCGCATTTTAATACTAAGATTCCCGAATTCTCTAAAAAAATCAGGAATCTTAGCATTTCAGCGAAAATTAAACGCCTGCTGTACAGTAATTACGAATTACGAATTATGCTTCTATTTCCATATCAGAATCGTCATCATCATGATCGTAAGGAATATCGTCAAGGTCGATCATTTCTGAAATTTCTTCTACTTCATTTAGATACTCAGATTCTTGATGTTCGCGCTCGATTAGACGACCAGTTGACTTTAGCCATTCTAAAAGAATAAATTCATTACTTGTACGAATTACAGGCGCTCGTTGGTTACGAGGTTCTTCACGCAAAGGGCTGATAGGCATAAAAAAGGCTCACTTTGAATTATCGGTAACAGTACAAAAACACAAAAATTGTACATTAAGCTTAAAAAGCTTGTTATACAAAACTTTTCGTAACAGACGAAATATGAACTATTGAGTTTTTTATTCTCTTGTCCGTCTACTTACTTACCATTAAAATGTCTTTGCGTCAGTCTTAATCATAAATCTTCAAGCGAACACAATCTTACAAAGCATTTGGTAGCTTGGCAAGAGTTTCGTACATATCAGAGGGCAATGCGGACAATCTGTTCGCTACAGCGACTGCATCAGCTAAGTTGCTAAATTGACACCGGACAATTTCTTGTCCATTTCCTGAAGGGAATCGTTTCCTAGCTTTATTAGATACAGCACAAATAATCGCTAAAGCTTTAGCGAATCCGTCTTTTGTCAATATTGTTTCCTTTGCGAACCCTTCAACAGGAATAAGGCAAACCTCAAACCGATAACCCGGTCTGGGAGAAACAGCTATGTCGATATAGGGTTTATCTTCTTTTCTGATCCTGCGTAAATATTGGGCTGTCGATTGAGTATCGTGCAAATCAGTCCCAAGGGCATAAGTAAAGAAACAATCTTCTGTGAGGGACTCAGGACGGGTAATTATATCCGTTGGCATAAGTTCAAGTACTATCTGTATGTTGTCTGGATTTGTGACACACTAAACTTGTCTGTTCTTTTTAGCACATTTTTTGAAAGTGAGAGGTATTAGTTTCACGCAAGGTATTACACTACACTTCTGTTCGCTAAAAATTTAAATTTTCGCAATATTTAAAGACTCTCATCTTTAAAAGATAAATTTGCAATATAAACTGACACAAAACACCTCCAGAACCCAAGTTTGTAGAGATTTAGATTCGGAGAAGCCTCTAGATAGTCAGTTACATGACCGAAAATATTTCTCAACTGTTTCATTATAACATAGTTGACGATTGAACTTTTTCAACTATGTGTGACCCTATGGATGTTAAGCTACCACAGCAGTAAGGTTGTATTCCATTCTGACTTTTAGATAATTAAAGATACAGAGGATGAATAGTTAGTGCGATCGCAGCATCTTATAAAGTAAGGTGGGCACTGCTTTTGGTTCGCTCAAATCTTTATTTTAGCTTGTAGTCAGTGCCCAACCCCAGATGCTACCACGCAAAAATGCTAAAGACGAACAAGCCGATGGTAGTTGTGAGATTCATCCATTGGCAATGCCAATACTCCTTTGTTCACCTTTTTTGGTGGTTAAAAATATTCAACATACTATCTGGATTTGAATTAGAAAAGTTGATAGAATACTTAACTTTATCTTTTAAATATCACCTGTATCCGCATATTTTTTCAGTAATATTTTTAAAAAAATTAGGGTATTATTACAAGCTATTAATATAGATTGCCTAAATAAAACCCCAAGATCCTAAACATAATCTTGGGGCATAACTTTCATGCCCTTGTCAACATTTTTGAGAGACAAGGAAGATGAATACCAAAAACGGTATTCACGCAATTATGGAGCTGGGTTAAAAGTAGTATCTACGTAAGTGTTTACAAGGGTTCGAGCCTGATTTTTAATGGTATCAGGCAGAGGCGCATATCCACGAGCTATAGCTATAGAGTTTGGGTTGGTTGTCACATCTGCTGGTGCTGGAACAGGTGGTACTCCTAAAGCCCAGTTGATGAATCCTTTAATACCAGTTGCTATGCTAGCATTTGCGTATTTATCATAAAATAGCAAGTAGCTTGCGGTAACAATCGGATAAGCAGTTGCGCTGGTTGGATCGGTGACTACGAGTTTAATCCGCCGAGCATTTGTATCTTGGTCAGTCGCACCTACAAAAGCATTGGAAATTGTAGTTGTTGAGATGGCAGTATAAGCAAGTGACTTGTTCTGTAAGACAGCAGCTTGCAGACTATTAGCTAACCGCGTAGCACTATCCACATAACCAATTGCACCAGCAGTAGCTTTAATCTTGGTAGCTACACCTCCACCACCTGAAGCAGATTGGAAAGTAGCTGGCCAAACAACTGTATTAGCTGGTAGTGGATTGGGTATAGTAGCGGAACTAATACTTTTTTCACCAACCCCTCTGTTCCATGTAGCACCAAATGCTGCCTTCAGATGACTGCTTAAAGCAAAAGTTGTACCACTACTATCACTACGATAGATTACAACGATGGGCTTATTTACTGAAATAATTGCGCCACCGTTATCCGCCTTAATTTTGGGATCGTTCCAATTTGTGATTGTGCCGTTAAGAATACCCAGATAAGTAGCTCGTGAAAGCTTAATTCCAGCTGCTGGTACATTTAGACCACTGGGGTTGTAAGATAACGCGATTCCGACACTTATCACAGGTATTTGAATGTATGGAACTGGGTTTTGGGGCGTACCTGCGGGGGTGGGAACATCGTTGGGACTGCCAGTAACTCTTTCTGCGCCTGTTAGGGGAGCGTCAGTAGCTGCAAAAGAAACTGGGGCGTTGATTGTAGCACCAGTCGCAGGTGGTGGGGTTTGAGTCAGAAAAGATGTTACTCCTGTACCACTACCAACCGAAGCATATCTAAATGTGACGCTCGTATTGACTGGGCCATAGGTTCCGTTGGGAAATCCGGCTATGGCTGGGGGTACATTATTGTTTAGGGTTGGAGGATTTCCAACGCCGTAAGCGTTAAACCATGAGCCTTTTGGGGCAAGAGGATAGGTAGTTCCTGTACCAACAAACAAAGTATTTACACTGCTTGCACCTGCACCATTTATGGAGGTTACTCCAGTTGGAGGAGGAGTAGTGGAGGTCTGAGCTAGAGATTTCTCACTAACAGATTGACCTGCTACTAAACCAATTGTTATAGCAAGTACAGAAATTGAACTTGCCAAAGAGGTCAATTGACGATCGCGATAGAAAACCATGTCAAGCTCCTTCAAGTGAATTTTAGGATGTTAAACCCTAATAAATCTAAGTCAATTGTCAAACTGGTAATTATAAATAACCTTCTGTAATCGCAAAGAATTACATTAAAAAGGTTATTTATCAATCAAAAGCTTGCATAAACAATTGAAGAGTGTAGAGAAAGCAAAACATTAGATATCTTGAGTGTATTTAACTATTGGTAATACACCCCATTACATAATTTTTGCTATTGAAATGTTCTCCGCTTATAAAGTAAGTTTGTATAAATAAATATTCAATGCCTTTAGTATAAAGGAGTAGTTAATAGAGATTATGAATTATGCCTCAAGTTCAATTCTTAATCTCTTATTTCCTCTTAATAAAGTCATGTTTTATTTTACAAATTTACTTCATTCAAGATGGCATTTTGATCCGAATCACGAAATTTATTTTCTTTAATGTATATGCACAGCAGTTTGTGACAAACTACCGCTAAGGTACGAAATAAAGAAAATTAGTATTTCATAAATCTTTCAGCATTGCTATAGCTAATAGCTGTTAAATTTTGCCAACAAAATCAACAGTATAGCTTTAAGGTAAAGCTCAAATCATGATTGCATTATGGATTGATTAAGAAAAATAATTAGAATAATTTATTGAATCTATAGCTGTTTTGAAAGTAGTTTTCGTAAAGTTTTTATTAATTTAACCAGAGGAAAATATGAAAGTTTCACTTATATACTAAGTAGTGTGATTTGATGTCTCTTCGCCCAGTATGTCGTACCCATAATTATTTGCGTAAATAGGCAAGAGGCAAGAGCCAACAGAAAAGAAGGTTCTTTGAATTGTAATAAGTTTTTTGAAAAATGAAATATGAGTCTTATAGGATTACTATTTGATTTTTGAACAAAATTAGATATTGTAGGGTGTGTTAGAACGGAGTTCATAACGCACCATGTGTATTACTGAAGGCAAAGCCAATGGGAGCATCCCAATTTGGCAAAAATATACGGAACTGACACAAAAACCCTTTTAAATCCTCTTCCTTTATGTCCTACCCTGCGGGAAGCCGCTCCGCGTCTATGTGTCCAACTCTTACGAGACGCTGCGCGTAGCTTGCTTCCCCGCAGGGGTATGCGGTTCGTTTTTTATCCTCCGCATTAAATAAGTATTAATGTTTTGTTAACTTAAATTAATACAAATTTATGTATAGTATAGAACTTTGCTGAACTTTATAATTTAAGGATAAATTAAGTGTTAAATCATGTAAAATCATGATAACTGTAAAATTTTAGACAACCAACACTCAAGTACACCATAGGAAAATTAGCAAATGTCTAGACAAAGTTCTCACAAGAGAAACTTTTTCAAAGCTTTAACTGGTAGCGCTGTCAAAGGATCTCATAAGTTAAGGCTGGGATTGCAATCCAGCTTGATTATTTTGGTTGAATCTGTACCTTTTTTGATTGCTTGTGCTGTACTTGTAAGCGTTATTAGCCTAAAAAGTCCTATCCTGCTTTTTTGTTTACTGGTTGGTAGTTTAATTGCAGTCATCACCCAGCAAGTTGGGCAGCAGTTGAATTTACCCAGGCGATCGCTAATATTATTACAAATTTTAGCAGCAGCGATCGTTCTGAGTTTATATTGGTTAGACTGTTTTGCAGCCCCTGCACAAGCACAGTTTTTTGGAGAAGCTGAAAAGTTTTTCAAAAAAACCTTAAGTGATGGTTCTACAACAAATAGTGGTGGTAGCAACACAGCAGTAAGTTTGATATTTAATGTGTTGCGGGCAATTTACTTACTCTATATTGCAATCTCCCTGGTTGGCGTGATTAACGCAGTGCGGAAAGATGAAGATTGGCAAAGCATCGCCAGGACTCCCCTATTAGTGGTTGTTGCTGTTACTATTGCAGATGTACTCACACGCTTTGTAATTGGCGATAGCAGTAAATAATTCAGATATTTCAAATGTCTCAAGAGCGGGAACAAGAATTTCGTCCAGTTAATCAGGTTCTGGGAAGCCAACCTTCGTTAGGGCCAATTCCTGCCGACCAAATTCTTCCTTGGACGGTAATTGCCCTAGCCTCCTATTTTATTATTAATGGAATTTTTGGAGGTCTTTTCCAAGAAGAATTTCAAAAATGGTTGTGGACAGTACTAATTACTGGTTGGGGAATAGGAACTTGGTGGATTTTAACTGGTGGTAGGAGTTGGAGTTTTTTAAGTAAATTTATTGGCGTTCCCGCTTGGACAAGAGGCTTTGCTCGTTATCAAAGCTTACTGGAAGTTAACCATGAAGCAAAAAATCGGAAAACAAAGCGTCGGCATCGCCGGAAGTGAAAGTAGATTAACACCATTTGAAGATGCCTTACACCTGGCAACAATGCTACGTGTCGCCATGAATGGACGCGATATTGGCGCGTATTTATTGACAAAAGGTACTCAAAAAGACCGATTTTGCTTTGTTTTTGGTTTTGACTGTAAGGGAATTCATACTACCTTAAGACCCGAACAAATCGATACACTTTTTAATAACATTGAAGCTGGATTGAAAGATATCCCTAGCGGTGAAAGAATGACACTGCATTTGGGATCTTTTAGTTCCGATAAAGAGCGCCAAAAAGAATTAGCATTACTAATCAGAAATGCACCATCACGAGATATTAAATATTTGTTGATGGCCGAAAGAGCCAGAGTCAAAGAACTGACTATTTCTGGTGTTCGGAAGCCTAAATTTTTGCGAATTTATGTCACTTACACCATTGAATCTAACTCGCAACATGCGGATGATTGGATAGAGAAGCTCTTAGTCAAAGCTGAATCATGGTGGTTGAAATTCAAAGGTGAACTCTCAGAAGTAGAAAACCAGCGTATCGAAAGCCTAATCACAAATGCTTACAAGCAGGGCTTTCTGCGTTGGGAACAAATTTTATCTAACCAAATGGGGTTGGATGTCAAACCTTTGACAGCTAATGAACTCTGGAAAGAGGTGTGGAGAAGGTTTAATGATACAGAGCCAATAGATATTCCCCAGTTGATGACTTTAGATGAACAAGGACTGCACGAGCAAGTTAATTCAGATTTAGCTAGTACTAAATTGTTGATAGACAATATCCACGGCACAACTTTGCTGATGGAGTCTAGCGTACCTTGTGCCGACCGTCGCTGGGTTAATGTTAATAATCGTTATATTGGCGCACTATCATTTCTCGAAAAACCGGGAGGTTGGCCAAATAAATCTTCCCAACTGCGTTATTTATGGGAACTGTTGGCCAGAGAAAGAGTAGTAGATACAGAAATTTTTTGTGAGTTGACTGCTGCAAATCCGGCAATGGTGAAAACGACTCTGCAACGGGTGCTGAAGCAGTCAAACATGACGACAATCATGGCTCAAGAAAAAAGTAAAACTATTGATGTCAACGCTCAATTGAAGTTGAAAAAATCGGTGGCGGCGCAAGAACAATTATTTGAAGGTGCAGTTCCGATTTATACGAGTATTGCTATTTTGGTACATCGTCCCACTGTCGAAAAATTAGATGAGGCAACAAGGTATATTGAAAACTGTTTTCAACGTCCAGCAAGGGTAATTAGAGAAACTGAGTATGCTTGGAAAATTTGGCTACAAACTCTACCAATAGTTTGGGAAGGTTTGTTAGCTACACCCTTTAACCGTCGCCAGCTATATTTAACAAGTGAAGTTCCCGGATTAATGCCTTTAGTTTTAACTAAACAGGGTGATAAAGAAGGTTTTGAATTGATTGCAGAAGAAGGTGGAACACCCGTACATTTAGATTTGTTTAATCAACACAAAAATTTAGCTTTATTTGCTACAACTCGTGCTGGTAAATCGGTGTTGGTATCAGGGATTTTAACTCAGGCTTTGGCGCATGGCATTCCTGTAGTGGCGTTAGATTTCCCTAAACCTGATGGGACATCAACTTTCACAGACTATACAGAGTTCATGGAGGGGAATGGAGCCTATTTTGATATTTCCAAACAGTCGAATAACTTATTTGAACAGCCAGATTTACGATCGCTAGATCCAGAACAACAACGCGATCGCTTTAACGATTATACCGCCTTCCTAGAATCAGCGTTAATGACAATGGTTTTAGGATCGTCCACTGAAAGTCAAATTTTATCGCAAACCGTGCGATCGCTGCTCAACTTGGCCCTAGAAGCCTTCTTTACAGATGAGGGCATCAAAGAGCGATATCGGCAAGCGATGGCGGGAGGATTTGGCACTCTTGCTTGGCAAAAAACCCCTACCTTAAAAGATTTTCTCTATTTCTGTTCGCCAGAACACTTGCAGCTAGAGTCTTTAAGTGGCAGAGTAGAAGACGCTCTCAGTCAAATTCAACTACGCTTGCGGTTTTGGCTTTCTAGCCGTGTGGGACAAGCTATTTCTGCACCATCTAGCTTTCCTACCGATGCACAACTTTTAGTTTTTGCTCTCAGGAACTTATCAGATAGTGAAGATGCAGCCGTACTATCTCTGAGTGCCTATTCAGCAGCATTACGACGCGCATTAAGTAGTCCAGCTTCTATATTCTTCATTGACGAAGCACCAATTTTATTTGAATTTGAGCAAATTTCCGACTTAGTTGGTAGAATTTGTGCTAACGGCGCTAAAGCCGGTATCAGAGTTATCTTATCAGGACAAGATCCTGACACCATTGCCAAATCTAAAGCTGCATCTAAAATTTTGCAAAACTTGACAACACGATTGATTGGACGCATTCAGCCAGTTGCAGTGGATAGTTTTGCAGACATCTTAAAATATCCCCGTAATATTATTTCTCGTAATGCCTCAGAAAGCTTTTTCCCACGCAAAGAAGGCGTTTATAGCCAATGGCTGTTAGATGATAACGGTATTTATACATTCTGCCGTTATTATCCAGGTTACGAACAATTGGCAGCAGTTGCGAATAACCCATCTGAACAAACTGCGCGGAGCAAAATGATGCAAGTTCACACAGATAAATATGAAGCTATTTCTGCATTTGCCCGTCAGTTAGTGGCTAACTTACGTAGTAGTTAATCGGGTTATATAAAGTGAGTGATTTAAAAAGTTATAAATCATATTTCAAAAGCTAAATTTCTGATTCACTGCTTAATTTCGTCTACCTTTTTCAGGTACAGATGTATGCGAAAAACTACTATTTTTACTCTTACATTACTATCCCTGGCAATCATCCCAGCAATGGCACAAGTTCAAACGAGTGGATTAGGTGAGATTTGGACTGATTTTCAATCATATTCCACAGATTTGCAAAATTACCTTCAATATAATCTGAGCGATAACTTAAAGCCTGTAGAAGTACAGAGTCAAAATGCTCTGAATAATTCTAGGGGAGAATTGAACATACCTAACCCCGTAGCGGCTGGACAAAAGGTTCGTGATGATTTAATCCTCTACTCGAAATCAGACCGTTTTGAGAATAATTCCGCAGTGCGGGGAAACTTAGTTAGTAATGAATTAAATCGTGTAATAACCCGTGGAATAGCGGCGGGTATTCTTGGTGAAAAGGGACAAATTCGGTCAAAAACGAAGTTAGAAAATATTCAAAAAGCTCTTGAGATTGTTACAAATACAAACACTAATTTAGATAACGATATCACCAACTATACCAATAAAGCTAGCACACTTATTGGCGGCAGTGGTACCGGGAACACTGCTATAAGCATCGCAGAAGCATTACTTACTCAGGGTTTAGCAACATTGCTAACTACTAACCAAGAAACACTTAAAATCCAAAAAGAGCAGATAAAAATTGTTGGAGAATCATACGCCAAGTCTACGCAATTAGAACAGGCTTTCCAATATTCCAACTTAAACTTGGCAAATATTTCTCAACAAGTAGAAGAGGCAAATCGCGCTCAGAGAGTAGAAACATCTACGGAAGCGGCGCGACTTTTACGAGCTACTTCTCAGTTAGATTTATTTGGAAGAAAAATTAATAAGTAAGATTTTAAGAGATAAATTTATAATCTTTGAGCTACTTTTAAAAATTTTGGCACTTCTGACAAGCCCAAAATAAATCTAAAAAACAGTTTGATAGTAGCGTGGTAAAGCTTAAATGGTGTAATAACTCAAGGTTTGTAATAGAGATTTAGCTCTAATAAACCATAAATATAAAGCATAATTTTAGTTCTACCACGCCACGAATAAATCTCAAAAAACAGCTAATAAACTAAAAATGCAACTTGCTATTCAACTAATTTTTGCCCAAGTAGGCATTGATGAGGTTCTCGACAATGGTGCCGCAACCTCCCAAAGTATTGCCCAAGGTTGGGATAAACAATGGCTGGATTTATTACAAAATAATACTAGTAATAACTTGTATGGAGCGCTAACAAATCTGGGTATTTTTTTTGCAGTAGGAACCCTGTTGTTTTTTATGCTACAATTTCTTAAAGATTTAATATCCTACGAATATAGCCGTCCAATATCAGCTTTAATTTGGCCTTTTCTAGTAGTGATTCTGTTAAGTAATTCAGGCAATGGAAGTATACTTTCTAATCTGACATTGGGAGTGCGGAATTTTTTAAACACTGTGAATCAGCAAGTAGTAGTATCGGCAGATGCAGATAAAATATACCAGCAAGCACTGAATATGAGTATTGCCGAAGAAGTAGCTGGTTCTTTGCTGCGTCCTTGTCAATCACTGACAGGAGAACAACAAACTCAATGCTTTGTCAAAGCTGCTGAAAAAGTCAATGTTCTCTGGCAAAAATATAGAGATACTTATGGAAATAAAAGCTGGATAATTAGACTGCAAAATAAGGTAGATAATATTAGATATGGCACTGGTCTGGTATCAGAAACGTCATTTAATTCCTTGTTAGGTTCTACAGTTCAAACGAGTATCCAAAACTTTTTGGTTTCCTTACAATATGCCTTTCAGAATTTGATAGAAGCAACTATGTTGCTAATAGCAGCTTTAGGGCCAATAGCTGTAGGCGGGTCTTTACTACCTGTAGCGGGGAAACCAATCTTTGCATGGCTAACCGGATTTTTATCTATTGGAATCGCCAAGATTTCATTCAATATTATTGCTGTGTTGACTGCCGCAGTTATTGTCAATGGGCCGGGTCAAGATGTTAATGTTGATCCAGACTTGATGTGGTTCATTATTTTTCTGGGAATTTTAGCACCAATTTTATCGTTACTTGTGGCTGCTGCTGGAGGTTTTGCAGTCTTCAGTGCTATCAATAATACGGCTTCTATAGTCAAGGAAAGGATATAAGGAATGGAAAATCCCAAAAGAATAATCTAGTATTGGCTAGTCTCCTGACTGCTGAATATATGCAAATTATTATATATAATAGCTGAAGTTTTTTTGGAGGAGGAGATGAGTAAATGGTGCGTTTACTAGAAAAAAAGCAAAGAATAGGAAGTGTTTTGACAGTTTTTGCCATCGCTACCTTCAGTTTACATATATTAGTTTTACTTTTCTTCATATTTCAAGGCATAAATATTCGCCAACTCAGTCTGAGAAAACCTCCCAACTTTGTGCAATTAATAGATGGTAAACCAGTAGCTAATATTGATGATTTAGAAAGAGAACCAGAAGCAATTCGCCGATTCATCAGCAAAACGATGATATCAATGTTTAGCTGGTCTGGAATTTTACCAGCACAAACTATCGAAGAAGTTGCCAACCCAAAAGCAGATTTAGGAATTCCGATTAGAACACCCCAAGGCAGTAGCCAAAAAATTACTACCAGCAGTTGGATAGCTAGTTTTGCCTTATCAGAAGACTTTCGCAAAGGTTTCTTAAGCACAGTTGCAGAAATGACACCGCAAGAAGTTTTCTCTGAAAACCCCAGCCTGATTATGACATCACAATTAGTTATTAAGCGGGTTTATCCACCAAAACAAATTGCCCCAGGTAAGTGGCGAGTAGGTATGGTAGCTGACTTAATTCAAAAAAAACGAGTTGGTGATGTAAAACTAATAACTCCTTTTAATAAAGATTTGCTTGTTCGGGCAACAGATTATTTCGCTAACCCACAAGTCGGCAATAGTACTATTTTGCAAAAAGCTATTTATAGTACCCGATCTGATAAATTAGAAATTTATGAAATTCGTAATTTATGCTTGCTAGATGACTACAATAATCTGAATGAAGAGAGCTTAAAAGAATGCAGAAGTAGAAGTGATGGCTTTATCAGATAATCAATTTGTAATTTTATTGATAATAGTTAAATCTTAATATAATAAATAAATTCTTAATGCAGTTACTTAAACCAGAAAATAAGAAAAATAACCCTTTACCAGTCTTAGCAGTAGGAACATTTGGTTTACATCTGTTTACCTTGCTATTACTAATATTTAACGGGTCTATGTTACAACAGTTAGGTCGGCAACTTACACCTCAAAGTTTAGTACAACTTGTTGATGGTCGCGTTATAACAGTAGACCCACAACAAAATTTAGAGCGACAACCAGAGACGATTCGGCGCTTTGTGGGTGAAACTATGAGCTTAATGCTTACTTGGTCGCAGCAACAGCCGCCAACAGAGGTTTGGGAAGTTAGTTCTCAACTGGTAGCTGATGATTTTAAACAAAAGCTTAAGTCAGAAATTACTAATTTAAATCCAGATAGCCAATTTGAAAACGTTACTAGAGGCAACGAGAATGTATTAGTAATACAAAAAGTTTCACAACCTACCAAAATAGGCGATGGAAAGTGGAAAGTGGAGATCCTCGCCAATCAATTAATTTTTAACGGTTATGATAAGTTGGGAAAATCAGTTTCCTTTAATAAACAAATTCTAGTTAGAGCTATAGATGAACCAGCAACTTCACTACCAAATGCAGCACTACCATTGCACTTCGCAGCTTACCGCCTCGGTGAAGCTAGGTTAGAAATTTATAATGTCTGTGAAATTCAAGATAAAAATTGTTCTGGGAATCCCAACCAAGCTCTACCATGACTAGATATTCAATTCCCGCAGAAACTCCTCCACAAAATCTATTTACTCTAACTACCGACGATCGCCAACTAGAATCTGTAGAATCTTTTGATTGGGAATCACGGATGGCAAGGTTGGTGGGCTTTGAAGAAGAATCTTCTTCTGGCTATACCGAAGTTTCAGAAGACTCTGCAACGCCGCCAGAATCCCTTTCTCAACCACAAGAAGTTCAGACTAAGGAACCTCTTTCATCTAACCCCTTTGCAAAATTAGGTTTGGTGGGGGCTGGTACCTTAGCTGTAGTTTTGGTGGCTGGTTTGTTTTTGTCTCAGTTGATGAACACTAGCAGTCAAAAACCAAAAAATATTGTTTCTCCCCAAACGCGATCGCAGCCAATTAATGAATCTAGCTCTCAACAGCTAGCAAACGAAGTAGATACTCTCAAAACGAAATTGGCCCTAACTGAACAAGCGGAGTTAGTGAAAGCCGCCCAACAAAATCTCAGAATGGCAAAATCAACGCCTACAGTAGCCGTACAACCAGAACCGTTAGTTTCTTCCAGAGGTAGACAGAGAGTGATCCCAACATCCCCACCAATAGCTTACGTGCCTCGGACAGTCACAGTCGAGCGCATCGTTAAAGTACCTGTTTCTCAACCTTTGCCAATAGCCCAGCTACCAGTTGTGAAGCCAGACGCTCAACCCGTAGTCATTACAACTCCACCACCGCCACCAAGCCCACTTGAAGAATGGGCAAGGTTAGCAAAATTAGGTAGCTACGGTCAAGTAAATGTCACCGATCAACCTAATAATGTTGCAGCTACTTATGCACCTCCAAATGATAGCCAGGTGCAACGACAGCCGCCAAACCCCAATCCCGAACAAACTCCACAACGAGAAACTCCTGCTCCTGTGGTTAGTCAAGCGCAACAGCAGGGACAAAAATCTGTAGCAGTAGGAACCAGCGCCAAAGCTGTTTTGGCAACCGCGATATTTGGAGAAACTACTAAGTCAACCAATGGGAATGACGCAGGTGAAGGAAAAAATGTCTTTGTGATCCGATTGAAAGAACCGCTAAAATCTACCGATGGTGCGATCGCTCTACCTGCAAACACCGAATTCTTAACTGAAGTTCGTTCTCTTTCCGAACAAGGTTTTTTACAGATGAATGTAGTCAAAGTTGTCTCGCAAAATAATGGCAACCTTACAGAAAGAAGCTTACCCACCAATGCAATTATTATTCGCGGTACTCAAGGTAAACCTTTAATCGCAAATAAATTTCCCAGTCAAGGTTCGTCTATAGCATCAATGGATGCAGGATTATTCGTTTTGGGAGGTATTAGCAAAGCCGCAGAGTTAGTAAATCGCAGTGACACCGAACTCCAACCACTTATTTCAACAGTTACCAACGCCGATGGCACTACCAGCAGTAGCAGCCAACTTACAACTGTGACTACCAACAGACGCAACCTTGCAGCTGGTGTTGTAGAAGGTGGTTTAAACTCTGTAGTACCCCAAATTGCCCAACGCAATCAACAAGCGATCGCTCAAATGTCACAACAAACAAATGTTTGGTTTTTGCCAGCCGGTACAAATATTGAAATATATGTTAATCAAGTGACTCAGTTTTAGGAGGTAGGATTTATACCAATTTTAGATTGTTGATTGGGTAATGGTAATTGGTAATAGTTTTCTTTCTATCTCCATCGTCTCCACTTGTTTTATCTACCAATGTCCCCCATTTGCAACGATGAAAAAGAATACTAACTTGTCAGGAAATACGCTAAATAATTCTTATTTCCTACCTATAGCTTCCTTAATTTTCTCGGTTGCTATATTGTTATTGGCAGGTCGGGCTGTAGCTAATAACGCCGTTCTGCGTTCCATCTTTTCCTGCCAAGCGCAAGGCTTAGGCGGACTAATACCTACAATTGATGTTTCATATCAACAAGGAACAAACTTAAGCTTTATTCCGGCTGGAGAAGTAATTAAAAAAGTTTGGTTAAACGATCCATCACAGGTAACTATGGATTTTGATGGGCCAGTATGTATGCAGTTTGGTTCAAAACCTGATAACAGTGCAGGAGATTGTAAAAACTCGGCAGCGAATGTCATTCAACTCAGACGAATTAAAAAACTGGATATTCCTGGGCTTCCAACCACTAGCAATACACTTTTAACAGTTGTTACTGAAGCGCAAGGGAAAAATAAGTTGTATACTTTTCGAGTGATGTATGGAACAGATAACCCTGAATATCACACTTTAGCTGTTTTTCCCGATCCTTCTGGTAAAGAAGCCTCTTGTGTCAGAGTTTCACAATAAACTTCTAGTAAAAGTACCCCACAGGGCGACGGAAGTCACTCCATAACAAGCGCAGGGTAAACGCTAGAATCTAACTGTATTGGCTTAATCAGCCGTTCCCAGCCGCCATCTTTATAAATCTTCAGACAAAAGATAACCACAGATTCCAAATCTGTGTAAATATAAAGAAAAGCTTAAGAGGTTACAGACTCATGGTAACAGCGAAAATGATGCAACAGCTTTGGGCTGTAATCGAGTCTACCCAGGTCAACACCCTGCTCCATTTTGACGATGCAGCTTTAGTACAATTGCTCCTCCAGCAGTTAAAAACAAAGCAGGTGATTGATTCCCAGGCAGATAGCAGCCTCAATACTTATATAAAATCTAAACTGCCTCTTATTCGTGATACGGCTGAAGGTCGGTTATCCTTCGGGCAAGGCGGCAATCATTAGCACGAGAAATCGATTGCTCACTGCCAAGCATACGCTCAGAGTTCAAACAGTTGAATATTATGAATCACTGGCTAGTAATTGCCCTAGTAGCTTATCTCATTGGAGCAGCAATTGAAGGGGTAACTACAGCCAGTCAGCTATCTCGTTCAGTACCAGAACTAGCTAAAAGTACACAAGAACGCCCTTCAGAATCTCCCACTGACACTAGTTCAAGTTGGCGAGTTGTGGCTGCCGTCGCCTCAGTAAGTATTTGTGGAGCTTTTTTCTGGCCTTGCCGCCTTGTCCACCGTTTAATTAAAGGGAAGGTTCATTCCTAAGCTTAAACGTGGCTGAACAAAAAATATATTTGCAGGTTGTAAATTAAGCTGTTTGTTCTGGTTCCATCGCTACATTTTGCCCAATTTTTGGCTCAGTACCAGCAAACAGTCGTTCAATATTAGTGCGATGGCGCAAAATCACATACAATCCACCGGCAATCCCAAACAGAATATAGGGTAACGGCTGATGCAAAAATACCATGAAAATGGAAACTGCGATCGCACCTGCAATTGAACTCAAAGAGACAATCCGCGATATCGCCACAACAACGGCAAACACACCTGCTGTTGCTAAACCTACCTGCCAACTCATAGCCAACAAAATCCCCAAGCTGATAGCAACAGATTTACCACCCGTAAAGCCCAAAAAAATCGATTTACTATGTCCCAAGATGGCAGCTAACCCAGCTAAGGTTAAAACACACGGTTGCCACAGTTGTACATCTACCGTTGGAGGGATAAAATTTTGACTAGAGGCAAAATTGAATAACCAGTAAACTAGAGCGATCGCTAATACTCCCTTTAAGGAATCAAGTACTAAAACGAATGCTCCTGGCCCTTTCCCCAAGGTTCTTAGCACATTAGTTGCGCCAGTGGAACCCGAACCAATTTGCCGAATATCAATACCCTTTAACTGCTTCACAGCAATGTACCCAGTGGGAAAAGAACCCAAAAGGTAAGCTATAAGTACAATTACGCCGCACAGAGTTAACCAGATAGCCATAATAAAATTTAAAAGTTTAGAGAATACCTCTTAATACCATTTCTTTTTGAAGATGCGCCTATAGCAATTAAACAAAACTACATACTATAGAGGCAATTCATGAATTGCCCCTACGTAAATACAGTCAAGTCTCACATAGAATTGGTCTGACCAATGACCAATGAATGACTCGTTTAAAAATCATCATCATAGTTTCTCACAGTTTTGGGATCGGGAGCAAAAGCTAACCACAAAGGAAATTGTAGTAGAGACAAACTGATTTGCTCCTCTGAGTCGTCAATGATAATTAAAGGCAGTTGATTGGCTTTCGTCAATCGGTCTGCTTTCTGAGCCAGAGCATCAGATGCCTCAAATAATACCACGCCTCGGTCTGGGCCGAAATCTGGGCGACCGATTCCCAGACAGTCTTGCAAGCCGCGCCGCCATTCACCTAATCGCTCCGGTGTATTAGCTAAGACTAAAGTACGAATGCGATCGCCATACAGCTTGTGTAATATCGAAATTGCAGATGAGGCAATCAGAATATTTTGTAAGCGGCTGCCCATTGTCCGCAAACCACCCCGTCCCCCTTGGGTAAAAAACCAGTTAGAAACTCGTTCTGCGTGGATTGGTTCAAAGGTACGGCGTAGTTGCCACGCTGGGCCGTAGTAATCGGGTTTATTGCGGTATTGGTCAATTAGGCGGCGAATTTGCTTTGTAGTATCTTGAAACTGCTGTTGGGCAAATTGCGGTATTCCAGGTTGGGGTTCAACTGGTTTAGCCTCTTTGGCAGATGGTTTTTCTCGTTCCACCACAGTTGGTGTTAATTGCAACTGTTCAGCTGCAACGGCCAAATCCTGTAAGCTACCCGTGAGATAGTCTTTAAAACCCTGTACCCGAATTGCTAAGTCTTGGGATGTACCAGCAAAAGTGGTTCGCATCTCGTTGCGGATACGTTCTTGACGACGTTCTAGTTGTTCTACAGAAATTTGTAGGGTTTGTTTGCGTTGTTCTAACTGCACCAGCGACTCTTGCACGAGTCGTCCCAGTGAAGTTTGAGTTTCACTCACTTGTACCTGAAGGTTTTTGTAAGAAGCTTGCAGCTTGGCTATTTCTTTCGTGAGGGCTACTTCAGCGCTCTGCAACTCTGCCACTCGCTGCTCTGCTTCTGCATATAATAAAGATCCTATTTCTGACCCCAGTGCGGTATTTTCCGGTTCCGACTGCGCCACAAACTCGCCATTTGAATTTTCTGTTAGCTCTACTGTAGTATCTACCACTTCTGCATTGGAGATGAGTGGCTCAAAAGTTGCGTAGTCTTCTGATGAGCTAACGCCTCCTGTTTCTCCCACTGACTCAACAGATGGATTGACTGGATGTTCAACTGCATTGTTTTGTTCTTGTGTTTCTGCCAACCGCTCACCAATTGGTTCTGGGGTTTGAGATGCCTCTGGGTTCATAAACAATAGTGTAATTCCTATGACGCGAATAAATAGCTTTCAGAAATATTACAATTGACCGGCTATAAAAATCGTGAGTAATGAGTGCTGAGTTATGAGTTTAGATCGAAATGACTCAGTACAGATGGTACTCATACCAGTTCTTTATGAAGCTGCATAAAATCAACTTTGGTAATATTTGGGGATTTTGCCCCAAGTTCTGGATAAACCTCAGATTTAATCAGTATCAGCACTAAATACGACTAAATACGCGGACAACGTTGTTCTAAGCAAGTTTTCAAGGTGTTAGGGTCAAACAAAATTGGCAAAAAGTGAATACTTTTAATTTCTTTAAAGTAAAACAGGATAGGGACTCCATTCCAGAAAATCCGCCAGTTTTGCCATTCCCGGTAAGGAAAGCGCCGAATTAATTTTTCGCCTCTGTAAATATCTAAGTCGGTGACGGTAAATTGCAAACGCAGCGTTAACGCCTGAAACATGAGAAACAAACCAAATAGTGTGAAAATGGAGCCTACCCACGGTTGTACCAACAGTAGTGGAATAGCAGTAATTACCAACACTATAGGTATGTTGTAACTAGGCTTTAGTTCCACAGTTGATGTGGAGTTAGGAGCAAATGAACTGGTCACAGTCTTAAATCCTGCTTTATTTAGTAGGCATATCTCCTATTTTAGGAGTCAGGAACTAAGAGTGAGGAATTCGGAGTTTTAACTCATAACTCTTAACTCCTGCACAGACGCGATTAATCGCGTCTCTCTTATAAGCCTTTCAAGAATGCACTGCCAAGCCCTTGAAACATTAACCAAGAAAGAAAGAAGTTGCTAACAAATATAATTAGTAAGGCAGTCACAACAGCAGTTGTGGTTGACTGTCCTACACCTTTGGCTCCTCCTGTTGTCGTCAACCCCCAACTGCAACCAATTACGGCGATTAAAATTCCAAAGCAACACGCCTTAATCATCGCACTCAAGATATCCCAGATGCCAAGAAAGTTACGGGCTGAGTCTATAAATACCGTATCAGATAGGTTGTAGACATTTGTCGCAATTATGAATCCTCCGAACATCCCTGTTACCAAAGATAGGAGGGTTAAAATTGGTAGCATTAAACAGCAAGCAAGAACGCGGGGAATAACTAGGTAATCGATTGGATCTGTTTTTAACATCAACATGGCATCGATTTGTTCTGTGACTCGCATGGTACCGATTTCGGCTGCAAAGGCAGAACCGACTCGTCCCGCTAAAACCACTGCTGTCAACACGGGAGAGAGTTCTCGTGTCAACGCTACAGAAAGCACTCCGCCGATAATGTTTCCTGCGCCAAAGTTGATAAATTCCCGCGCCACCTGAATGGTAAACACCGCGCCGACGAAAATAGCCGTCAATAGGGCAATAAATAGGGAATCGGGCCCAACTGCTGCCATTTGTTCCAAGGTGTTGCGCCGATGGATTTTGCCTCTCAATAGGTGAACTAGGACTTGCCCACCCAGAAAAATCGCCGCCAGCAATCGCTGACTCCATTCTCCTAAACTGGATTTGGATGTAGTCTGGTTCAATGTTCTGTAGCTAACTCGGTAACTGCCTTAAGAATAGCGGAAGTCATTGGGATAGGGAATGGGGATTGGGGATTGGGGATTGATTATTTCTCCCTCCTCCCTCTTGCTCACAATGGGGGTGATTATTAACTTAGATTAAAGATGCTCTCAGAAAATGAAGCTGTTATTAAACGTACCGCAAGCCAATAATATAGGTGCTAACTTAGTTTTGACCTTGATTTTACAAGGCTTTTGGAGATTTAAGTCATTTTTTATATCCCCAGCACGTGCTGTAACTAATAGCCGTTTCTTTTAATGAAAACTTAAGATTTTTGACAGATTGTCTGCTTAGGAGCGATCGCACGTATTGTAGAAAATGACAAACCGCTATCTAGCTATTGTCATGTCTACTCACGGAGTTTGTCCTAAATGACTATTTTCATTAACTTTCTCCGCTCTTTACTACTTACAATCATTTTTAGCTTTGTCGCTCCCATCTTCTTTGTGGGCGGTGTACTGCTTCTTTTATCCCTTATCGGTTCCTTTCCCGGTTTACAAGAATTGACTGAAGCGATCGCTACTCAGATTATGCACTTTCTTGCCATCTTTGGCAGCGGAACTCCCCTGCATGGATTATTTGTCATTAGCTTAACCTGTAGTTTTGTCGGGGCACTGTTTGATACGTATGTTTGCTACCGATATCAAATTTTACGGATAGATTCCTAGATAATATCAATAGCTTTTTTAAGGGTTCATGAGTTGTACAACAGAGGAAAAATTGAGATTTCCCAAAGTTAAAGTACTACTTGTATAAACCTAAATAGGGATTAGTGTGGCTGAATGGATTTTTATTAATTAAATTTATTCTCGAAATTATTCATTAAATACTTGTTAGTTATTAGTGATCGTTTACTGATCATTATTCCAGGTGCGCGACCCTAGTAAAGCAACCTTAAAACAGCCAAAAATCCATAATAGTAAGGTCTTTGAAACTTTTAATTATGCAAAACAGCTAAAATAGTCTATGCTAAACTACCGCGTTGGACGCTAGACTAGAGTTTGGCATTGTGTCTTGGCTGCAATTTTTAAGGAATTTATTAGCATTCACCGAGAATATCAAATAAACTCACTGCAAAATATAAAAACTTCCTTAAAATCTTGATAAACACAATGCCTGCTCATGTTTCTTAACAGAGCAAAAAAGGTCTTATGACCTCTGGGGATCTTATATTAAGTTTATTACGAGGTATGTTTACAGCTCATGGTTTGGCCGTTTAAGCCCAAGTTTAGAAAACAAATTGCGCGGATTGAAATTACTGGTGCGATCGCCAGTGCTACTCGGAAACGCGTCCTAGAAGCCCTGAAAACTGTAGAAGAAAAAAAATTTCCGGCATTATTGCTCCGTATTGATAGCCCTGGCGGTACAGTCGGAGATTCTCAAGAAATCTATAGCGCTCTGAAGCGTCTGCGCGAAAAAATTAAAATCGTCGCAAGCTTTGGCAATATTTCGGCTTCTGGAGGTGTCTACATCGGTGTGGGAGCCGAATACATCGTTGCTAACCCAGGTACAATTACGGGTAGTATTGGTGTGATTTTGCGCGGAAATAACTTGGAACGCTTGCTCGAAAAAATCGGTGTTTCCTTCCAGGTAATTAAGTCTGGCCCTTACAAAGACATTTTGGCTTTCGATCGGCAGCTGACTCAACCAGAAGAAAACATCCTGCAAGAGTTGATTGACACAAGTTATCAGCAGTTTGTCCAAACAGTAGCTGATGGCCGTTCTTTAACAGTAGAAGCTGTGAAAAGTTTCGCTGATGGTCGGATTTTTACTGGACAGCAAGCCCTAGAATTGGGTGTTGTAGACCGCCTGGGCACAGAAGAAGATGCCCGTCGCTGGACAGCAGAATTGGTTGGACTCGATCCAGAAAAAACTCTCTGCTATACCCTAGAAGAACGTAAACCCTTATTAAGCCGTCTTCTACCAGGGAGTCGTCAGTTTTCATCAGGAATTCGATCTGGTATTGATTGGCTTGAATTTGAAATGTCTACTAGTGGTTTACCGTTGTGGTTATATCGTCCCTAGCTTGAGTTAGGAGTTAGGAGTGAGAAGTTGAGAGTTTTAACTCCTAACTCCTAACTCCTAACTTCTAACTCCTAACTTTTATGTTTTTAGGAGGATTTTGGCGTGGAGTGGCAAATGCGGGCTATTCGTGGAGCAACAACTGCTTCAGAAAATACTGTTGAGGCAATCAGAGACGTAGTGACAGAACTACTGGATGAACTAGAAAATCGCAATGAATTTCAGCCGGCTGACATGATTAGTGTGACTTTCTCAGTGACACGCGACTTGGATGTGATTTTTCCGGCGGCGATCGCCAGAGCGCGACCAGGTTGGGATAATGTGGCTATGTTGGATGTGCAACAAATGCACGTTGAAGGTAGCTTACAGCGCTGTATTCGGTTTTTAATTCACGCTTATCTGCCAGCCTCCGCCTCAATTCATCATATCTATTTACGCAACGCCGCTAGCTTGCGTCCCGACTGGAGTTTACCTCAGCCTTTACAAACATCACAGCCAGCAGTTAAGTCAAAAGTGTAAATTATTTAAGAAAATTCATATTAAAAGGAACAGGGAAAACTAGGTCGCCCACAAGGAGCGAGGTTTCAAGCTACCCTGTAATACAAAATTTTTTAGTCTATGAGGGGCGAGGTTTTAAGCCTTTAACTTATTGCGTAAAAAACTACAAAATTAACTACTAATGTTGCTTTATGAAGGATGAAAAACAACTTAGTGCAATGCTTGTTCCTTTCTACTTAGGGGAACAAAAAGATTCACAAGGTCGCACGATTCAAGAGATGTGGGCTTGGGATTTTGAAGAATTAGAGTGTACCCATGATTATATTCAGTGGTTGTTTCCTTTGCCTGAGCGAAGTGCATTCAATCCTGATGCACCCATCGTTGATGAGGAAGTAATTCAAGTATTTCAAAATAACCCCCACCTCGGTCAAAATTTGCTGCACTCCTTGACAGTTATGCTTCAGTTTTATGGGTTGCAACTCCACGAAAGTAATGACGGAAAAATAGTTGTCAGCCAGTCAGAAGACTATCAAAATCGGAAACGCGAATGGGTCTGTATATTTAACCACAATTATCTTCGCATCACCCGAATCTTAAAGTGCTTAATGATATTTGGATTAGAGAATGAAGCCCAAGCATTTTATGAATGTTTACGGCAAATCTACCGTGAAGATAGCGATCGCATTGGAGGTGAAACATTTCAATATTGGACAAATGCAGTTAAACCCAATACGCCAACATAACATAATACAGTTCAGATAAGACAAAAACACTTGTAGAGACGGCGATTTATCGCGTCTTGTAGAAACGGCGATTTATCGCGTCTTGTAGAAACGGCTGTTAGCTAAGACTAATAACCTACAAATCTCAACACTTTAATTGGTCTTAGCTTGATGCCAGAGAGTATCAACAGTCACAAACTCATAGCCTTGTTGTAGCAATTGCGGAATGAGAATTTGAATTATGGCAGCAACATCTTCTCCACCGCAAACACCATCATGCAAGACAATCAGCGAACCATTTTTTACCTGCTGCATAACTCGCTCTACTACAGTGTTGACACCTGGTTGCACCCAGTCTTCTGGTACAACGCTCCACATAACTGGGCGATAATTCCATTGAAAAAATAATTTTAAAGTAGCAGGTGTAAAAAAACCATTTGGAGGACGGACATCTCTCACTAGTTCAGGTTTCAGATTGCAAGCATTGTAGATGGCAGCTTGGGTTTTTTCTAAACTGTCCTTCAAGTCATTTGGGGAAAGTAGGGGAAAAGAGCGATGATCGTAGCCATGCAATCCGATCCAGTGGACGCGATCGCTAACAGCTTTGGCGATCGCTGGTGAACGATTGACGCAAACACCCAACCAAAAAAAACTAGCTGTAATCTGGTAATGATCTAACACTGCCAAAACTTGGGGTGTGAATTGAGGATGTGGCCCATCATCAAAGGTTAGTGCGATCGCTTTAGTATGGGAATTTCCACGCCAAAGGCAATTGGGAAAACTCGGTTGGAGAATACGATAGACAATTGGGAACAGGGGAGCTAGTTGCATTTGCGTTTATCTGCTACTGACAACTTTTTGTAGATGTTGCTTGCGAATTCGTTTTGAGATTGCTTAGTTGTGCTAATGCTCCAAACTTTTTACTGAAACTGGCTCAATAACCAAGCTCCAACTTCAGATTGACTCATTTCACGGCTTTGGCGTAAAGCTTCTTCTAAAATAGACATTGCCAATCCAGGCAATACCTGTGATTCTTGAATACGTTTACTACCCTGCTCTGCGATCGCATAAGCAATAATTTGGGCGTTTTGGACATCTACTACCCAATATTCAGCAACGCCTAACTCTTCATAGAGCGTAGACGCGAAGCGGCTTGTCGTCAGACATCGCTTTGTACCCAAGTCATCCAACAGAGATGTTTTCGCAATCTCAATCACTAAATCCGGTGCAGGATAGCGATCGAGGTTGACGATTCCTGTACCTGCTGGGATAGCTTGGGCGCGTTCTCTGAGGTAATATGCTACATCAGGCTGACAATCCTGAACACCAGTTTTACGAAAGGTAGTGGTGTCTAAACCTGTGGCTAGAATCCCTTTAATGGTCGCAAATAGAGTTACAGCAAAAATAATTACCACATGGTCTTTGCCACGATCAAAACTAACTGGTGGCATCTCCAGCCTCATGTGTCCTTTGTAGTAGTAGCTTTTTCCCTTCTCGTTGAGCAAGTTAGCGACTATCTGCTCATATTCCTCCCAAGAAGTGTAAATCCATGTATTTGTGGGTAACTGGGTTTGTAAATCACTCATTGTCTAACCCTCCCGCCAAAAAGAAAACTTTTGTTTCTCGGCAAAGTCAACAAATGCACTTGCAACTTCATCTAAATTATCCTGTGTTGGGATGATTCTATTCAATTGACTCCACACATTCCCAAATTTTAATGATTAGAACATCAAAATTGAACCTCTGAACTCGGAAGTTGTGCCTTTTTACTCAAACATTGAGCCTTTGAACTCGGAACTTCGACCTTTTTGCTCGAACGTTGAGCCTCTGAACTCGGAAGTTGCACCTTTTTGCTCGAACGTTGAGCCTTTGAACTCGGAAGTTGCACCTTTTTACTCGAACGTTGAGCCTCTGAACTCGGAAGTTGCACCTTTTTGCTCGAATGTTGAGCTTCTGAACTCGGAAGTTGCACCTTTTTGCTCGAATGTTGAGCCTTTGAACTCAAAAAATAGAGCTTCAGAACTCGGAATGTCGTGCTTTTAACTCCAATATCCAAATTCTGAAGCTCACACGTGGCATCTTTTAAGTGTAAGTACTGAGCTATTTTCTACAATGCTGCTTTTTGAGACTTGGATTTTCCAGGTTTACGAGCAAATCGTTGTCCCATTTCCACAACTACTGCATCTAAACCCGCTCCCTGTCCACTGGCTTTTGCGTAGTTATACACCTGTAACGCGGCTGCATAAGCTTCACTACCGACTGCAAGAGATGTATCATCTACCAACTCTTGTAACTGCGTCAACGACAATAACACCGGATACAACGCTTCAAATAATTGCACATCCTTCCGCATATCTTCTAAGTCAAACGATCGCGGTAAAAACTCTGGATTCTGCGCCGCCACCTCTAATGCTTTACTCACAAACGCCCGACTCTTATCTCCCATCTTGGGTAAAGTCTTGCGATCGCCAGAACTCAAATCAACCAAAAATGGTAGCTTTTCTTTAATGGTAGCGATCGCTTGCAACACAGCATCTCTGTCTGTTTGTCCCAATGTTGCACTAATTGGGGTCGTAGACATAGAAATCACTCTTCAGTAAGCTCCTTTCATGTAAAGTGCCCAGATATACAATCAAAATCAATATAATACGCTTGCTTTGCTTAAGATTTGATCCTCCCTAACCCTCCTTAAAAAGGAGGGAATTAGAGCAAGCCTTTATATTAAGCCCCCCTTAAAAAGCAGGGCTGTTTCATTCCCTAAAACAGGTAAAATTGCAAGTGTTGAGGGGATAAAAATCATGGGTGCGAATTTGATTGAGCAATTGCGGCAAGTGGAAGATTTTAGAACTCTCGATGGTTGAAGACATCCACTGTGGTTGGTATTAGTGTTTCGTCATATCGAAACTGAAAAAACTAGAAATCGGTTTACAACACGTACCGTCGAAGTTTTTGATGATTTGACCTCGATCAATTCCCAGTGGACGGGTATTAAGTCTTTAATCCGGGTTGAAAGAGTCGGAACCCGCACGGGTAAAGCATATCGTCAGGTTGTCTGTTATATCAGTAGTATAGTTGGCACAGCGAAAGAATTTGCTCATGGTATTCGCGGACATTGGGGTATCGAAAATCGCCTCCATTGGGTTAAGGATGTAGTTTTGAATGAAGATAATTCAACTATACGTATGGGTAAGGCTNCTGCAAATCTCTCAATTATGCGAGCGATCGCTCTTAATATACTCCGTCGAAATGGTTATGCTTCCATCACAATTGCCCAAAGATTTCTCTCTCATGACATTGACAAACTCCTTACTCTTGTGGAATTAATCAGCCCTGCCTTTACAAGGGGGGCAAAAGTCTCTTAAAGTCCCCCTTTTTAAGGGGGATTTAGGGGGATCTCCAACGATTTTGGGTTCATTACAGAGATGTGTGTACACCGTAGCCTTGTAAAGGGGAGGGTTAGGGTGGGGTAATTCGACTTGTGACTAATTAACCCTAATAGAATTAACCAAAATGCTGAATAATTGCGTCGGCAAATTCAGAACATTTTAAGGGTTCAACAGGCGGTTCTAGCAACCGGGCTAAATCGTAGGTGACTTGACTATTTGCGATCGCATCGCTTAAACCTTTCTTAATTAGGTCTGCGGCTTCTTGCCAACCCATAAATTCCAGCATCATCACGCCAGACAAAATCACTGAACCAGGATTAATCCGATCCAATCCGGCGTGTTTGGGTGCAGTGCCGTGGGTAGCTTCAAATATGGCACTAGAATCGCCAATATTTGCCCCTGGGCCAATTCCCAATCCCCCAACAATAGCAGCAGCAGCATCAGACAAGTAATCGCCGTTCAAGTTCATCGTCGCCAAAATCGAATACTCATCCGGTCTGGTTTGGATTTGTTGAAAAATACTGTCAGCAATTCGGTCATTCACCAAAACTTTCTCTTTCCATTTGCCATCGCCGTGGGTTGCCCAAATTGTGTTAAGAACAGTTTCAACTTCCTTGACAACTTGCGCTTTCTTGTCTGGAGTGAGATTATCAAACCCAGGTTCAATCTGGCGGGCATTTTCTTCCAAGGAAATATTCGGATTTTTTTCCTTGTTACTCAAAATCCAAGATTCTTGTTCTGTAACAGTTTCTTGGCGAAATTCACTGGTTGCTAGTTCATACCCCCAATCGCGGAAAGCGCCTTCGGTGTACTTCATGATGTTTCCCTTATGCACCAAAGTCACCTGTTGCTTATTTTTAGGCAATAGCAAGGCATGTTTGATCGCACGTCTAACTAGGCGCTGGGAACCAGTTTTGCTGATGGGTTTGATGCCAATACCAGAATCAAGAGGAATGCGTTTTTTCCCATGTTCTGGGGTGGCGGGGATTAGTTCTTCGTTAAGAATCTTAATTAAGCGATCGCCGATTTCGCTACCTTGTCGCCATTCAATGCCTAAATAAATATCTTCCGTATTCTCTCGATAAACAATTACATCCAGCTTTTCGGGATTTTTGTGCGGTGAGGGCGTACCTGCATAGTAACGGCAAGGACGCACGCAAGCATACAAGTCAAAAATTTGTCGTAATGCCACATTTAAAGAACGAATTCCTCCCCCAATGGGAGTAGTCAAAGGCCCTTTAATAGCGACACCATATTCTTCAATTGCCGTAAGAGTATCTTGAGGTAAATACTGGTAAGTGCCGTATAAATCACAAGCTTCGTCACCAGCGTAAACCTTAAACCAGCTAATTTGACGCTGACCCTTATATGCTTTAGCTACAGCAGCATCGAGAACTTTTTGGGTAGCAGGCCAGATGTCGATCCCTGTGCCGTCGCCGCGAATAAAAGGGATAATTGGATTGTCTGGTACGATTGGTTCACCATCTTTGAAGGTGATTTTTGCTCCGGCTGCTGGGGGGGTAATCTTGTCGTACATCGTTCACACACTCCTAATCGATACGCTGCTAGTCAAAAAATCCTTATGTGGCAGGCTTGTATATTTTGCTATGTCTTTTGTTCACCAAGCCAGAAGGCAAAGATTTTCCCCCTATTCCCCTTGTACATTATTTGGGGATTAAGTGTGGGATTTCAGTGAAGCGATCGCAATTTTGTACGATCAAAAATAGTAAACTACTTTTCGCTATCAGTACTTCACCTTGGAGAATCCTCGATAGCTTACCGCTCTTTCACTGACCGCTAAAACGAGAATGGCATGACAGACCCAATGATTTTATCAGGCCCTGCTAATGACATCGACTCCCTCCGACGACCGTTAATTGCTGGGTCTGAAAAAGTCCAACAACAGATAATCCCACAGTTAGCTGAGTTGGGTAACGAGGGATTAGACGTGTTGATGGAATTTTTACTGAAACGACGTGAGAACCCAGCAACTTGGATTGATGGCAAAGCTTACCAAGTCCTTTACAACTCTGATGCACCCCAAGCCAAAGAATTTTTGCGCTCTTGTTTTCCTGAGGGAATTGTACCTCTAAAATCAGAGTGCGGGATTAACTACAATTCTTTGCAACAGCTACTTGCTGCTCAAGACTTCCAAGCAGCCGATCGCGTCACCATCGAAAAAATGTGTGAACTATCAGGGCCAACGGCTGTACAACGCAAATGGTTGTACTTTACTGAGGTAGAAAATACCTCGGCTGTTGACTTACAAACCATTAACAACCTCTGGTTAGTCCACTCTGAAGGTAAATTTGGCTTTTCAGTGCAACGAGAAATCTGGTTGAGTTTGGGTAAAAATTGGGAGAATTTCTGGCCGAAAATTGGCTGGAAAGAAGGTAATACCTGGACGCGATACCCTAACGAGTTTACCTGGGATTTGAGTGCGCCTAAAGGTCACTTACCCCTTTCTAATCAACTTCGGGGAGTACGAGTTTTTGCTTCTTTACTTTCTCACCCAGCTTGGACACAGTTATGAGTTAGAAGTTATTAGTTATGAGTTGAAGAGGTTTTTAATTTAAAACTCAAAACTCAAAACTTAAAATTCCTAACTCCTAACTCCTAACTATTAACTTTAATCAAATTAATGGCAAATGTTCGTCTAGAAGATATTAAGCGTAGATTCAATAACGTCACCGCTATCGAGGACATTACCTTTGAAATTCCTGATGGCGAGTTTTGGGTTTTAGTTGGGCCATCGGGTTGTGGGAAGTCTACAATTTTGCGAACGATCGCAGGTTTAGAAACTGCCACATATGGCAAACTCTTTATTGGCGATCGCTTGGTGAATAATATCCCAGCCAGACAAAGAGATGTGGCGATGGTGTTCCAGAACTACGCCCTCTATCCTCACATGAGTGTGGCAGAAAACATCGGCTTTGGCTTACAGATGCGGAAAGTTGACCGAAAAATCATTCAAGAACGAGTGCTGAATGTGGCGCGATCGCTTTCTCTGGATCATTTGCTGGATCGTAAACCCAAACAGCTTTCTGGGGGACAACAACAACGGGTAGCATTAGGGAGAGCGATCGCTCGTGAACCCCAAGTTTTTTTACTTGATGAACCTTTATCTAATTTAGATGCCCAATTGCGCGATGATACAAGGGCAGAATTGAAACAGTTACATCAAGAATTAGGCATTACGACAATTTACGTCACCCACGATCAAGTTGAAGCCATGACTTTAGCTGATAAAATTGTCGTGCTAAATCGTGGGCGAATTCAACAAATCGGCGATCCCCAAACTATTTATGCAAGTCCCGCTAATCAGATGGTGGCAAGTTTTTTAGGCAGTCCACCGATGAATATTTTCCGTGCAATCTATCAAAATAACGGTTTTGATGTGAGTGGGCAGTTATTAACGATTCCAGCAGATGTGAATGAAAAATTAAAGTTGCGCCAGGGGCACAGTTTTGATTTGGGGATTCGCCCAGAGCATATTTTGATTAACGAACTGCCCTCCGGGTTCACAGTCGCCTACGGCGGGAAACCCGCCTACAGCGCTGGTTCACCAAGTCGCCAAGAAGGAAATGACAGTCATCTGATTGTGGAAGTTAAGGTGGTAGAACCTTTGGGAAGGGAAACTTTGATTCGTGCTGGCTTACCTGGTTCGGCGGTGGTGTTGAATATTCAGGTAGGCGGGGATGTGCGTCTGCGCCCAGGCGATCGCCTTTCTCTACAACTCGATTTAAATCAATTGTTTGTATTTGATCCCAAAACTGGGGACAGAATTTTATAAATAGTTTCTTAAACTGCCATAAATAATCGCAAATTTACAATTTTTTGTAGCCAAAATCTAAGAAAATAAAAACTGCAATAGAGACTTAATGGATTTGCTGCAAAAACTTATATGACTATTAATCGACGCAATTTCTTGTTTTTACTCACAGCAGGTGCGGGTGCTTTTGTATTCGATGCTTGTGCATTGGCAGAGAAATCTCCTAAAGGAAACACTGCAATTCCTGAAACAACACCTGAAACAACACCAAACAAAACATCAGAAAAAACAGGTGCTATCCAACTACCGCCTTTAGCTTACGCCTACGAAGCGCTGGAACCACACATCGATGCTAAAACGATGCAGTTTCACCATGATAAACACCATGCAACTTATGTAAAAAACTTGAATGCAGCGTTAGATAAACACCCAGAACTGAAAGGCAAAACTATTGAAGAACTGTTGCAGAAACTTGACAATGTACCAGAAGATATTCGCAAAACAGTACGCAATAATGGCGGTGGTCATGTAAATCACTCAATGTTCTGGGAAATTATGAAGCCAAAAGGTGGGGGAGAACCAACAGGAAATATAGCCTCCGCGATTAATCAAAGTTTTGGTAGTTTTGCAGCTTTCAAACAAAAGTTTAATGAAGCTGGTGCCGGTCGTTTTGGTAGTGGTTGGGTTTGGCTAGTCCGTAACAAAGGTGGCAAGTTGGAAGTGACAACTACAGCTAACCAAGATAGTCCCTTAAGTGTAGGTAAATATCCCATTCTGGGTAATGACGTATGGGAACATGCATATTATCTGAATTACCAGAATCGCCGCGCCGATTATTTAGATGCTTGGTGGAACGTGGTTAATTGGGATGAGATTAACAAGCGGTTTGCAACTGCAAGTAAATTAGCTTAGACATTGGAACAAAGGAAGAGATAGAAAAAATAAAAAGTCGATCTTCCGCCCCTATCAAAATAATTCGTAATTACAACCAGTGGAAGCTTGTACTCTTTCTAGTTAAGAATTACGAATTACGAATTACGAATTACGAATTATTCAAAGGGGCTTTTGAGTAGGTACACCAATAGCACGGGGAAACTGAATTGGTGTGGTAGCTACCTTACGCAAATACACACAGTGCCGGATGCTGTGACTCAAGGGTGTTGTAAATTGTTCAATTGATTCAATAACGCCACCCAACTGCTTCATCGCATTCTGCAAAACTGTGGTTTCATCCTTTGCCCAATTACCGCGATAAATTATAGCTAAACCTCCCTGTTTCAGCAATGGTAGGGTATATTCTGCACAAACAGAGGCTGCACCTACAGCACGGATCAATGCAATATCGTAAGCTAGTCGATGCTGAGGGTTCTGACCGATTTCTTCAGCCCTACCAACAAGAGTTTTGGCATTAGTAAGGGCAAGTTCAGTTAATATATTGTCGATAAAAGTAATTTTTTTCCGAGTTGAATCGAGAAGAGTAATTGTGCAATTAGGGACTGTAATTGTCACTGGAACACCCGGAAAACCTGCACCTGTACCAATATCGATAAGAGTAGGGGGAGCAGAGGATAAATTTGCTGATAACAGGGGTACAATTCCTCGTAGAGAATCCCAGAGATGTTTTTCCCAAAACTCTTGGGGGTCAGTAATGCGAGTTAAATTTAGTTGAAGATTACCTTCTAGGATTAACTCATAAAGCCTTTGGAATTGTGCTTGCTGTTGGACAGTCGGTTGCCAATTCAGAGTTTGCTGCCAGATTTCTGCCATCTCAGGCAATAAGTTTGTCATTGGTCATTTGTCATTTGTCATTTGTCATTCGGTATGGGGTGTTGGATATTATTTCTTCTTTTTTCTCCAGTCCCCAGTCCCCAGTCCCCTTTTATGCCGATGGCAGAGGTTCTTTAACTTTGGATTCCAGTGTCTTTGGGTCTACTGATTGTAGTTCGCCGTGGTTGAGTGTCCAGCAACGATCTGCGATCGCTAACAGATCCCCAGCATCGTGTGTAACTATCAATAGTGTCCAATCTTGTTTCAGCTTTGCTAATAAATTTACCAGTTGCCGACGCATTGACCAATCTAACCCAGCAGTCGGTTCATCCAATAATAGTAAATTTGGCTGGCGAATCAATTGCACCGCCAAAGCTAAACGCCTCTGTTGACCGCCACTCAAAGCATGGGGAGCAGCAGAAAGCGATAAATGCTCTAATCCCACCTCAGTTAGGGCCTGTCTAACTCGTTCTGACCCTAACTCAGGATGTCCTAAACGCAATTCTTCTAAAATTGAACTACCACAAAAGTGGCGTTCTGGAAATTGAAATACCAACCCAGCTAATTGTTGTAGCTGTTCGGCTATAAGTTCCTGTTCTCGCCAGAAGAGTGCGCCAGTAGTGGGTTCGGCTAGTCCCGACAAAATTTCTAGTAAGGTACTTTTTCCCGAACCACTGGGGCCAATAATCAGACCTAGTTGCTGGGGTGCTAATTCCAAGTTGATCGATTTAAGAATCGCTGTTGGACACGCCGTGGGGTGATAATTTACATTTCGGAGATAGAGCATTTGTTAAGATTACCAAAAAGTCAGCAAATTACTGATTAGCTACACTGAGAGGATCTAGAAAATTCTAGAAAAATTTATAGCGTATTACCTGAATTAACACCTTAATCTAGCAGCAAGAATCATCCAATTTTCCTCCATTGTGGCAGACTCACCCGAAAAACCTTGGCTATCACGAGCCTGGAAACATGGAAAAATTACCAAAGTCAACCTTTATATAAGAAAATTTGGGTTGAGGCAGAGGCAAATTAGAATTAATCATTTTTTGCATTCTAAGTAACACATACAACTATTTCAACCGCAATTATTCTGAGGGTTAAAATGACTAAAAGGTTTTATCCGCCTCAACTAGTAGTGCCTACGAGACTCACTACCCTTGCTCAGACTGCTTTTGGTGCTGCGTTCGCCTTTGGCGTTGCCCCTTGGGCAATCGCACTTAATCTGTGGGTGAATCCCTCACTAGCTGGCGATCCCTTTCGCAACAGCGAACCTCATCAAATTGGCGACCAAACAGAAGCAGGTTTTAAGGCGATTTTCCAACAGGGCAACTATCCAGCAGCAGAGCGTTATCTACAACAGGCAATATCTAAAGAGCCAAATGAACCTCTAGCTTACGCGATGAAAGCATCTTTGGCATACGGAAATAAAGATTGGGCTAAACTAGATACCTACAGTCAGAAAACTCTAGAAAGCGGACAAAAACTGATTCCCAACGATCCATTGCGTGGTAATTTATACACTGCTGTTGGTCATTTTTTAGAGGGAGCATTAATTCTCACCCGCGAGGGTACAGTTAATGGTGTGCCGCAAGCTTTTGGTCGGTTGCGACAAGTTTATGAATATTTAGACAAAGCCGAAGCAATTTCTGCCAACGATCCAGAACTGAATTTAATTAAGGGTTATATGGATTTACTTTTGGCGGTTAATTTGCCTTTTGCTAGTCCAGATCAGGCAATTGGACGCTTAGAAAAAAATGCTGCTCCTGGGTATCTTGTAGATCGGGGTATTGCTCTTGCTTACCGAGATTTAAAACGGTATCCGCAGGCACTGGAGTATGTTAACCGAGCGATTAAAAGCACATCAGATAATCCAGAAATTTATTATCTCAAAGCCCAAATCCTGAAAAATCTGGGACAAAAAGAAAAAAGCCAGCAGATGATTCAGGAAGCGATCGCTAATTTTGACAAAGCATTGACTAAAAAATCTCAACTCCCAGGTGATTTAGTCAAACAAATTGAGAGTGAACGCAAAAATGCTGTTAGCCTAAGTAATGCTGGGTAATTGGGCATTAGGGTAAGAGGAGAAGAATTTTTTCTCCTATTTTCAGCTTTGATATGCTTATTTCCAGAAGAATACTAGAGATATTAGACCAAAATGGAGATTCAGTTCCGCGAAATTAATCCTTTTGATATGTGGATTTGGCTGAAATTCAGCACAAATCCTTCTGCGCGTGAAAAGCAGTATGTAGAAGAAGTTTTCAATTCCTGGTTTTATCTGGGTAAATTAGGTGCATTTAATGCAGAGAACCTCCAGGTGCAGGACACTGGACTCGATATCAGCTACATGAATTATGATGAACAAGGGTATGACAAAAGCTTGTTAGCACTGATGCACAACATCGGTGAGTTTGAATATGAGGGACAGTGGGGGCGTTGTTGGTTTGACTTAGGAACCAGTGATGCGATCGCATTAGATATTTTAATTAACGCTCTCACCCAGCTAAGTCAGGAATATGTGACCATTGAAGAATTATATATGGGTGGCGAAAATCCAGATTGGCCTGTTGAGGATAGCGAAAGCCGTCCTCAGTCTATTTACGATAATTAGTTATAAAAATGAATAAAGTAGGGGAAATTCGGGTAATAGCCTTGGGGCTAATTCGGGATGGCGAACGCATATTTCTTTCTGAAGGCTACGATCCCGTAAAGCAAGAAACATTTTATCGGGCTTTAGGCGGTGGTGTTGATTTTGGCGAAACCAGCCACGCCGCCCTAGAACGGGAATTTCAAGAGGAAATTCAGGCAGACTTAACGAATATTAAATATCTCGGTTGTATAGAAAACCTGTTTACATTTAATGGTAGGCAAGGTCATGAAATCATTCAGCTTTATCAATGTGACTTTGTTGATTCAAAATTTTATCAACTGGAAAGTTTAGTTTTTTCAGAATCACAAACTCATAAACATAAAGCGCTATGGATAGATATCTCTCGCTTGAAATCAGGAGAATTCAAATTAGTACCTGAAGTATTTTTTGAATATTTATAAATCATCGGGAAATCGCACTCAACAAAGACACAATATACTGATTGAGACTAACGCCTTCCCGTTCAGAAGTCTCAGCTAAACGTCGATGTAAAGATTTTGGCATCCGTAGTAGTAGTTTACCACTATAGTTATCATTACTACTTGGTAAAGGAATATCATCGCCAGCTTCATAAGCTGTTTCAATCCACAATTCTCGCGCTTCATTGAGATTTGCCACTGTCTCTTCAAGGGTTTCAGCTTGGGTAAGACATCCAGGTAAATCTTTAATTTGAGCTACATATCCCCCCTCTGATTCGGGGTAAAGTGTTACAGGGTACTGAAGATTTAAATAATATTCTAAGGACGGTTTCTCAATCTGCTGGTTCTTCTGGTTCAGTGTCTTCATCAATCCACTCTTCTAAATTTAATAGTTAAACTAAGTAGGTGGGTGAGAAAATTTATAACTATGTCATTGCGAACGCAACGAAGTGGAGTGAAGCAATCACAAGGTTTTCACCGCTTTTACTTTTCGTTACATAGTTATATTTATTTGTGCCTGCCTACTTATG
>NZ_NOLK01000050.1:0-54848 GCF_002245985.1 Nostoc sp. 'Peltigera membranacea cyanobiont' 232 | reverse complement strand
ATTGACAACTGCTCCCGCACCAATAACACTACCTTTGCCGATAGTAACGCCATCTAATACCGTTACTCCATGACCTAGCCAACAGTCATCTTCAATCACAATTCCCTTCCGAGTAACACCTTGGTATTTAATCGGCTCTATCGGATCGGCAAAATTATGATTATTAGCATATATCCCTGAGTGGGCAGCAATCATACAATGCTTACCAATTTTAATGTCTCCTGGCCCCTCAATACAGACGTTGGGAGCAATGAAGGTGTCTTCATCAATATGTATACACGTATCTTCCAAACACCCTATATCAACGTTACGCTCAATAGCTACTCTATTTCCTAGATGAATTCTATTATTTTTGTGTCCTCTAGCATCCATCCGTACACCCTTGAAAATATATACTCCACTGCCAATTTCAATACAAGAAGTACCGTTAAATTCAACACCATTTTGAATATAAACTGGGCTGTCTATTTGGGCAAAAATACTCCGATATCCTAAATTACGCAACTTAGGGCCCAGAAGAAGTGTAGGAATATCTCCTAACACAGTAGTTACTACAAGTTCTTGCACGCGCTGCAATTTTGAAAAATATTCCTCGTTATGCATGGCTACATATCTCTTCAATTAATTGTTGTTGACAGTATTGAAAGTTGTTTTGCCTGTATCCTAATCTTCTGCCAATATCCAGTAACTTTGTATTTAATAATACATTATATGAGTGGCAGCATTACCAAAATTTACCCATATTTGTAGATAGTTTTCCAGATGTTGGAAAACTAGAGTCTGGCTTTAACTATGCGAGCAATTCTTGAACTTAAGTGCGCCATAGTTACTGAACTGGTATGCACAATTACATTGATTCGTTAGAAGCTTTTGTACCAGTTAAGACCCGTAAAAATTTTGCTTCTTTTTCACCAGGCTCAACTAACAAAACAATGTCAGTGCATTATAGAGTCAAATCTCAGACTATTAAATTTTCTGATGGGTAAATTTGCTGGTTTAGATAGGGTACAATTTCGGTTATTCGGCAAATTTTAAAAGCTTGTTACGCAACTAAGGATGAAGTTGTTTGCCTTGAAGCTACTTTCTCTCAGGCAATTTTAGTCTTTTGAAACAACTCATTTATACAAGCTATTTTGCAACAAAAAATACATTTAACTAGACTATTTTAAAGATTTAGATAAAATTTCTGCCTAGCATGACAATGTAATTATTGTTGGGTTTTATCGGGTATCTTTGCCCAAATAAACCCAATTAGGGTGGATTATCTCCCACATCAGCCATCACATTGAAGTTAACCATCGGTGCAAACAAGTAAGCGCTTCCCCGACTGCTATGACGGCTTTCTTGCAACGAATTTCTAGAGTATGCTGCTCCAATCATGTTGCACACGGATGATTTACAGACTAGCCAATTCATGTTTGTAATTACATGAATCGTTTTAAGAACAATTGTTTTTAACGATAACACATTTTATTTTTAGTGGAACATTCTCAAATAATTTGATTTCCAAGTTTATTGTTGATGAAAATAGCGCCAATCAGTTAACTTTTTTACTGGAGCGATGCCTGCTGCGGGCAAAGCCTATGCTACTCTTAAATAATTTTATACACTTAGTTAAAATTCATTGAGGATGGTAATTTTAAAAATGCTCTTAGCGGTTACTTGCCATTTTTGTCTGTATTTCTACCGTTGATTGTCCAAGTAATTTTCTGATTGGGCGTTAAAGTCAGAATGATATCTACTATACTTATGACAACATCTTCGTTAAAAGCCAAAAGGCTCAAAATTTTTCTCTTCCTATTACTCACAATATGAAAATTTGTAAATCACCCATTCGGGTGAGCCAAGCGGGTGATGCGTGCTTGGTACTACTCATTATAAATTTTATTGAAGGAAAGCTAAAACGTAGCTTAGTTTTTAGGAGAAGTTCACAAAATAACATCAAATAACATCAAATACCCACATTTAGGTATCGGTTTTAACTCACACACTTGGTTCAAATTATGGCTTTAATTAAAGAAATTGTCCAAGAAGCTCTAACTACCGGCTATCTGAGTGTTGTAGCCGAAGATCAACTGCGATCGCAACTTCAAAGTAATTATGACTCAGAAGACCTAGATGCCTGGATCGTGTTACAGCGAGCTATTGCAGCAGGCGGTGTAAAACAAGAGTCGCGCCGAAAAAAAGCTTCTCTCTCTCCTAAAGCCAAAGACGCTTCATCAAGTATCAAACTTGCTTATCAAATGGCAGCAGAGATTGCTTATGCAGCAGCTGTAGCTTTATCAATGACAAAAAATACCAAAGATCAGCCTTCACTAGGCGCGTAAAATAACACGCTAAAAAGTTATTTTCCTGATTTAGTATCAAAAATTATACCAAGTCGTTAGTGTAGGCGTAGCCCGCCCCAGGCATCGCTTTTCCTAGTTAACTGCTTGGTATAATTTTTTAATCTCATTTTAATTGATGTCCACGACAGGCTATTTGGTATCGCCTCTCCTGGAACTCACTTTAACATAAGAATCATAACTGCTTCTTTATCAGCGCAATTTTATTAAAAAATAATTAAAAATTTCATTTTTCTGGCAACAGCTACGATAAATTTTCACCCTCAGCCAAGACCATAGAACTGATCCCCGGAAGCAATACTAAAATAAATATAAATTATTTCTTTAAAACTAGATTTTTTTAAGTGATATATGCCACTCAATGATTAAATTTTAATATACCAAGTACATGGCTGAAAGTAACGCACAGAATTAGAAACACCTTGGTGTCAACTTTAGCAACGATGTTAAAAAAATTCTCAATGCTTAACAAAGTCATCGCTTTTTCACAAACTACAGTATAAAGAATTGGCAACATTGGTAAAGACAGTAAACAATAACCATAACTAAACTTGGAGTTTTGCCAACCTATGCAGCCAATTCGCACATTTAACGTATCTCCTTCACTACCACCGCGACTCGAACCACTGCGGCGGTTATCATATAACTTGCACTGGGATTGGAACGTTGATACTAAAGATTTATTCCGTCGCTTAGACTCTGACCTGTGGGAGTCTAGCCATCACAACCCAGTGTTAATGCTCGGTACTATCTCCCAATCGCGGCTTTTGGAAGTTGTCGAAGATGAAGGCTTTCTAGCGCAAATGGATCGGGCTGACCGTCAGTTAGACGATTATTTGCAAGAGCGCACTTGGTATCAAAAACAACGGGAAGATCAACCAAAAGAATGCTACGCCTATTTTTCGGCGGAATTTGGACTTGTCGATTGTTTACCCGTCTATTCTGGAGGCTTGGGTGTTCTGGCGGGGGATCACCTCAAATCTGCTAGCGACTTGGGGCTACCACTTGTGGGTGTAGGTTTGCTGTATCAGCAAGGCTACTTTGCCCAATACCTCAACGCTGATGGCTGGCAGCAAGAACGCTATCTGCTCAACGATTTCTATAATATGCCCTTGCATCTAGAGCGCAATGCCGATGGTTCAGAACTGCGGATTGCGGTAGATTATCCCGGACGCAAGGTGTATGCGAGAGTTTGGCGCGTACAGGTGGGAACAGTTCCTCTGTATCTGCTGGACACCAATATCGAACCCAACAACACTTACGACCACGACATCACAGACCAGCTATACGGTGGCGACATCGATATGCGTATCCACCAGGAAATTATGCTGGGGATTGGTGGTGTGCAAATGCTCAAAGCTTTGGGGCTGAAAGTTACCGCCTACCACATGAATGAAGGCCACGCCGCCTTCTCTGCTTTAGAACGCATCCGCTTGCTGATTCAGGAAGAAGGGCTGAGTTATATTCAAGCTAAACAGGTGGTAGCTTCTAGTAACATTTTTACTACCCATACACCAGTCCCGGCGGGAATTGACTTGTTTGCTCCCGACAAAATGCTGCACTACCTGGGGTACTATGCAGAGATATTTGGATTGCCCAAAGAGCAATTTTTAGGATTGGGGCGCGAGAATACAGGCGATTTATCAGGGCCTTTCAGTATGGCGGTGCTGGCGCTGAAAATGGCAACATTTTCTAACGGTGTCGCCCAACTGCATGGTGTAGTATCGCGGCAAATGTTCCAAGGCTTGTGGCAGAAAGTGCCAGTAGAGGAAGTGCCGATCGCCGCAATTACTAACGGTGTCCATGCTCGGAGTTGTGTTGCCAAATCAACTCAAGAGTTGTACGATCGCTATCTAGGCCCAAATTGGTCATCAGCACCACCAGATAGCCCATTGTGGGAGCGGATGGACGCTATACCCGATGAGGAGTTGTGGCGCAATCACGAACGCTGCCGCTTAGATATGATTTTGTATGTGCGGGATCATTTGGTGAAACATTTGACCGATCGCGGCGCTTCTGCTTCCGAAATTATCCAAGCCCAAGAAGTTTTAGATCCCTACGCTTTCACCATCGGCTTTGCCCGCCGATTTGCCACCTACAAACGCGCCACCCTCTGGATGCGTGATTTGGATCGCATTAAGCGGCTTTTGCTGGCTAATAAAGACCGGAAAGTGCAATTCGTGATTGCTGGTAAAGCACATCCTAAGGATATTCCCGGTAAAGAACTGATCCGCGATATCAATCACTTTATCCGCGAACAACATTTAGAAAAACAGGTCGTGTTTGTTCCCAATTACGACATTCACATATCCCGGTTGATGGTTGCGGGTTGTGATATTTGGTTAAATACACCGCGTCGTCCACGAGAAGCCTCTGGTACTAGTGGCATGAAAGCCGCAATGAATGGCTTGCCAAATTTAAGTGTACTAGATGGCTGGTGGGATGAAGCTGATTACGTCCGCACAGGCTGGGCAATCGGACATGGAGAGAATTACGACGATCCTAACTACCAAGATGAAGTAGAAGCAAATGCGCTCTACGAGTTGCTTGAGAAGGAAGTTGTACCGCTATTTTACGAACACCGGGATAGTGATGGCTTACCCCGTCCGTGGGTTGCCAAAATGAAGGATGCAATTCGGTTGAATTGTCCCTTCTTTAATACAGCGAGGATGGTAGGAGAATATGCTGGGAGAGCTTATTTCCCGGCTAGCGATCGCTATCATACCCTGACTGTTGATAACTATGCCCCAGCGAAAGAACTAGCCGCTTGGAAAGAAAAACTGAGCGAACACTGGTTCAATATCAGAATCAAAGATGTTGACGTATCGGCAGCTTCAGACGACATTGAGGTTAACCAAACCGTTGCGGTCATTGCCAAGGTTGACTTAGCAACTTTGAGCAAGGAAGATGTGCAGGTAGAGTTATATCAAGGTGCGATCGATGCCAATGGTGAGATTGTCAACGCTGTAACAGTGGTGATGGATTACCAAGGTGAGGATTCACAGCAATTGAGCATTTACACGGGTAATATCACCTATACCGCTTCTGGTTTGCAAGGCTTGTCTTTGCGTGTATTGCCGAAGAATCAAAATCTGGCTAATGCTTATGAACCAAGGTTGATTGCTTGGGCAGAGTAATAGGGCTGAGTAGTTATTAAATACTCAAGATTAGGCGTTGCTAATTTAAGTTTAGCAACGCCTTTTGTTGTGCGATGCAGTCACGCCCAAAAAATAATTATTGCTATAATTCCTCGTAATTATAAGGAAAATGTAATTTGACTGGAATAATCACAAAAGTCAGCTTCTTAAGCTTTGAGCGATCCGCACTTTGGAGCTATAAGTACTAATGTCTGCGAATGTGGATTTCTTGGTTTACAAACGTTATACCAATCTGTAATAGCTTTGATTGACAATCAAAATATTAATAGTACACAAAAAATATTTTTACGTAAATTTATCAGCAAATAATGTGAAGAATATGCAAAGATGCGGGTAAAAGCAAAAATAGCTAAGTAAATACAGTAGTATATGGTAAGTGTTTGGTTATTTAGATGTTCTCTATTTTCAAGCTAGACATCTAAACAGAATTGTCCACAAGGGGGGTATAAAAATCTCTTTGCCGATCAAAAGTTGAATATTTTCTCTTCTAGTAAGACTTAGACGCTGGCAAGAAACCAAATACCAAGTATAAATTCCAGGCATTCAATCGTCAGATTCTTTAATCATCCTTGTTCAATGATTTTTACTGAACAAGGATAATTAATTTAGTCTGAAATAACTGATAATCCTAAATACAGACGCTCATTAGTTTGTACAGCGCTTAAGGCTTAGATAGTTTTCAGATAGATTTAGATAGTGTCAGGTAAAAGCCATTCTCAGGATGAATCTTTGATAAACACTAGTGTTAATTAAAGATGATGTAGAAGTATGGCAGAAACTTAAAATCCTGGTTAATTTTTGTGCCCAGAAATAGCAATAAAGTCCATGTTGATAACGGAAGTTACTGAAAAGCTAGATTTAGGTAGATAAAAGTTATGGCAAATATCATTGGAACCAACGGTAATGATAACCTACTGGGTACTTATCAAGCGGACACAATTAACGGTAAAGCAGGGAACGATACCATCACAGGTAACGGGGGTAACAACACCCTAACTGGTGGTGCTGGCAATGATGAATTTGTTTATGACTACATCATCAATAATATCGATATCATCACCGATTTTGGTGGCGTAGGTAAAGGAACACACCCAACAGCAGCAGTCATTGCTGAAGTGGACACTCTAAATTTTCAGGGCGATAGTCGCTTAACTGCCCAAAATACGCTCCTGACCCAGAATGGCAACAATCTGGAAATCACCTTTGCAAATGCAGACTACTATCAAGACGACCCTACTCCCAAAGTCATTCTGCAAAACTTTGCCTTGGAAAATCTGGATAACCTCAGCAAATCCACTGGAGCGAGTGTAAACTTGGGCAATATCCTGTTTTATGGGCAAACTACCATCACAGATAGCTTTGATGTTTTCAATGCCAACTCTACCCAAAGTACTATCTTCAATAAGAATACAGTCACCTTCCTTAACGACCTGAACAATAATGTTAACGGCTTTGATAACTCAGATGATGTCATAAATGGTCAGGGGGGTGATGACAAAATCGATGGCAAAAGTGGCAATGACTTACTGAGAGGTGGTGCGGGGAATGACACGCTCATTGGTGGTGCGGGGAATGACACGCTCATTGGTAACACAGGCAATAACTCCATCGCTTATGGTACTGCCGATGATAATTTGAATCTTAATAATTCAAAAGGCAACGATCTGCTCATTGGTGGCGATGGAAATGATTTTCTCTTTGCCTCTGGTGACTACAGCTCGATCCGAGGAGGCGAAATTTTATTTGGCAATTCTATCTCTGGCAATAACACCCTCAATGGTGGCGCTGGTGACGACACCTTGAATGCTAGTTATTCAACAGGCAATAACATCCTCAATGGTGGCATTGGTGATGATTACTTGGATGCTATTTATTCAACAGGTGATAATCTGCTTTCAGGTGGCGCTGGTAATGATTATCTCTCCGTTTCTGGCCTGCACGACTACGAATTTGGAGAATTTGGGAGAATTTATGGCACTGGCAATAACACGCTCATTGGTGGTGCTGGTGAGGATACCTTAGATGCTAATTATACAACAGGCAATAACATTCTCAAGGGTGGTGCTGGTGATGATTACTTGGATGCTAGTTATACAACAGGCAATAACACCCTCAAGGGTGGTGCTGGTGATGATTACTTGAATGTTAACAATTCAGAAGGCAATAATCTGCTCTTTGGAGGTGATGGCAATGATACCCTCTCTGGGGGCACTAGTGGCAATGATCCCAACGCTCACTTCACTAGTGGCAATAATACGATGGATGGGGGTAAAGGCGATGATTTGTTGTCTGCCGATTACACCTATGTTACCGAAGGAATTACAACAACTTTCAATGCTACTACTAAAACTGGATCGATTACAGCAGGCACAAATCAGGTTAGCTACAAGAATATCGAACGATTAAATATCGTAGGTACAGCCTACAATGACAATCTTGTGGGGAGCAATGGTAATGATACGCTCTCCACGGGCGGTGGTGGCAATGATACGATCGATGGGGGTAAGGGTGACGATTTGTTGTCCGTAGATTATACCTATGCTACTGGGGGAATCACAACAACATTCGATACCAGTACTAACATTGGTTTAATTACGGCGGGCACGAATAGCGTTAGCTACAAGAATATCGAACAATTAAGTATCTCAGGTACAGACTACGATGACAATATTGTGGGGAGCAATGGTAACGATACACTCTCCACGGGCGATGGTGGCAATGATACGATCGATGGAGGGGCAGGTAACGATTACTTAGGAGTCAATTACTACAATACTAACGCAGGAATCACAACGACATTCGATAGCACTACTAACATTGGTTTAATTACGGCGGGCACGAATAGCGTTAGCTACAAAAATATCGAACAATTCAATATCTCAGACACAGCCTACGATGACAATATTGTGGGGAGCAATGGTAACGATACGTTTTATATAAGCAATGGTGGCAATGATACGATCGATGGAGGGAGAGGTAACGATTACTTAGGACTCGATTACTACGATTCTGCCGCAGGAATCACAACAACATTCGATACCACTACTAATGTTGGCTCAATTACGGCAGGCACGAATAGCGTTACCTATAAGAATATCGAACAATTCAGTATCATGGGCACAGACTACAATGACAATATTGTGGGAAACAATGGCAATGATACGATCTACGGAGACCAATATGGCAATGATACCTTCAAAGGTGGCGCTGGTGACGATTACTTAAGTGTTTTGGCTTCATCAGGCGATAAGATATTGGATGGTGGCGATGGTAATGATATTCTCACAGCCTCTAATGCCACTGGTAATAACACACTCATTGGTGGTAATGGCGATGATATCCTCACAAGTGGTGCTGGCAATGATATCCTCATAGGAGGCTATGGTAATGATACCCTCTATGGGGGAAATACCATCTATGCTGGAAACCCAAACCCTACTGATACCTTTGCTTTCAATAGTTACAATGAAGGCGTTGATACTATTTTTAATTTCAACACCAATCATGGACAGATTCAGGTATCGGCTGATGGTTTTGGTGGCGGGTTATCAATAGGTTCACTTCAGAAAAGCCAGTTTACCCTTGGAACATCTGCAACGACAAGCAATCAACGATTTATTTATAACAGTGCTACAGGTGCATTGTTCTTCGACCAAGATGGCAGTGCGGCTGGGTTTACTCAGGTAAAATTTGCACAACTATCTAGTGGATTGTCACTAACCAACAACAATTTTGTGGTTGTTTAATCTTTATTAGCGCTTGGCGATCGCCAAGCAATCCGATTTGCGGGGTGCTATTTTTAGCATCTCGCATTCCATTGCTCAATGCAAGTCGTTTTGGTAAGCGATCGCAATTCTTGTCGAGAAAGCCTTTGCTCAAATTCTTTGAGGGATGATAATGTAGCCTGTGGTGCGATCGCCTAATACTAAATTACGTTCTTCTCCCCAATACCACCAATAAGCGGCAACATAAGCGCAAATCAAGCTATCTAGTTTATCTTCAACTGCTTTGAGGGCTGTGCCTGTGGTGGGAATTTCGGAAGGAAACGAACCGCAGAGGCGCAGAGGGGGAGAGAAGGAGGGGAGGATATCGAGAAGATAATTTTGGAGTTTGATTAGTTCTAGGCGACGCTCACTGAGTCGTCCTTTTTTGTATTTGAGGATGCGTTCTAAGTTGAATAGGTTAACGATCGCTGGGTGGGGAAAAACTTCTATTTGATATCTGCTAAGTTTTTGCGGTTCAATGGTGGGTGCGTGGGCAAAACCGCGTGATTCTAATTCTAAGCCAAAGTTGATGGTGCGATCGGCAAAGGGTAGGTTTTGATTAGCTGGGTAGCATCCCGCATGATATTTGCCAAAGTATTTGTGGCTAAGTTTGTCGGGGAGGCGACTCCCGGTAGCGTTGGGTATGAGGGTAGGTGCATCTACGGCGATGATAGCTGGTTCCTTTGGTTGCACGCTTTGATCGATCCAGGTGAGGATATCTGCAATGGCTTCTTTGCGGTCTAGATCGAGGAGTTGCAGTTGTCCATCTATCCATTCTAAACAGCATAGTCCACTTGGTTGCGATCGCCAGCCTAAATCAATGCCAAGAAATTTCATTGTAATAACACGAATTTGCACTTATTTTCACATTTACGGGCAACCATTTCCCTAAATTTTCTTGCTAAAAATCGTGAAAAATAATCTTATAATCTTAAAAAGATTGTTTTAATTTATTTTATTTGGCAATAAATTAATCAAGATTATTCCCATGAAAATCTTATTTTTACATCCCAATTTCCCCTCGCAATTTCGTAACCTAGCGACAGTTTTAGGTAAAGATCCTAATTGTCAAGTTGTCTTTGGGACAAATCGTCGTGAAGGGGAAATACCTGGGGTTTATAAAGCTATTTATACTCCTTCTCGTGAAGCTGCTCTCCAAACCCACCATTATGTCCGCAGCCTGGAAAATGCTGTTCTTACCGCCCAGGCTGTCTATCGCGTGGCAGAAAAATTAAAAGCCGAGGGTTTCGTTCCAGATATAGTTTATGGCCATTCTGGTTGGGGGCCAACTTTATTTATGAAAGATGTTTTTCCCAAAGCAGAATTATTGTGTTATTTCGAGTGGTTTTATCACGCTCACGGTTCGGATGCAGATTTTGATCCCAATGAACCACTGAATGCTGATGATGAATGCCGTATCCGCGTGAAAAATACACCGATTTTGACTGATTTATATAGCTGCGATCGCGGTCTTTCTCCGACGTATTGGCAGCGACAGCAATTTCCCAAAGAATATCATAGCAAACTCACTGTTATTCATGATGGTGTTGATACCAATTTTTTTGTTCCCAAACCAGGCGCAAAGTTAGTTTTACCAAGAATAAATCTGGATCTTTCCCATGTGGAAGAGTTGGTAACTTATGTAGGACGCGGGATGGAACCTTATAGAGGTTTTCCGCAGTTTATGGAAACGGTAGCGCTAATTCAGCAGCGAAGACCTCAGTGCCATGTAGTAGTTGTAGGAGAAGATCGGGTGGCTTATGGGAAGAATCTCCCCGATGGTCAGACTTATAAACAATTAATGCTAGAAAAATTAAAATCATCTTTGGATTTATCGAGGCTGCACTTTACAGATAGGCTTCCTTACAATGAGTACCTTCAGGTTTTACAAGCTTCTTCTGCTCATATTTATTTAACCCGTCCTTTTGTTTTATCTTGGTCAATGTTAGAAGTAATGGCAGCAGGATGTTTACTAATAGCTTCTAAGACTTCGCCAGTATTAGAAGTTGTACAAGATGGAGTAAATGGACTGCTAGTAGATTTCTTTTCTCCCCAAAACATTGCTAATCGGATTGAAGAGGCACTGAATCATCCCCAAGAAATGAACGGAATTCGTGCGAATGCGCGAGAGACAATTCTGAAGCGTTATGATTTAGCGAAACTGTTACCACAGCATTTACAATGGATGTTTGCTGGAAAAAATTCTGAGAGTTTGAAAAAGCGGTCAGTTTCTAAAGGATTTGGCAAACATTAGATGGCATTAGTCATTAGTTATTGGTCATTAGTTACAACTAACAAAGGACAAATAACAGAGAAATATAAAAGCGATATTTAAAATGCGGATTATTTTTACTATTGCCCATTTTTTTAAACCTAGCAATGAGGGTCGTCATGCTTCTCAACGCAAAGACCCACAACCCCGCTTGCAGGCGTTAACTAAAAGCATTACCGCCTTACACGAATTATTTGGCAAATCTCAAAGGATCGTCAACATTGCTCAACGACTAGCTTTCCCTGCTAATCAACCTCAATCTCACGAACTAGATATTGTTATTTGTACAACCAAAGATAATCATCTTCTGAATCATCTTCCCTTGCCATCCCATTTATATAAGCATCATTCTACTAATGTAGAACCTCTGCTTTTAGGATTTGAGTGCCAAGCTGTTCTGCAAAGTTATCTTGGTCAGTATGATTACTACTGCTTCCTTGAAGATGACCTAATTATCCATGACCCTTGGTTTTTTATCAAATTAAACTGGTTTACCCAACAAGCAGGTGATTTAAATTTGCTCCAGCCAAATCGTTATGAAGTCTCCCCTCACGGTTTGGTTCACAAAGCTTACATTGATGGGGATTTGGCTTTTCGAGTAACTGCTCCCTTTCAAAATGTGCAGGAGCAACAGGAACTAAAGGGTACAATTCTGAATACACCAATTACCTTTTGTCGTGCCCTCAACCCTCACGCAGGCTGCTACTTTGTGAATGCAAATCAAATGGCTCAATGGGCTAATCAAACTTATTTTATCGACCGCGATATAAGCTTTGTTGGGCCTTTAGAAAGTGCTGCCACCTTGGGAATTATGAAGACATTTCGGATTTATAAAACCTCACCTGAGCAAGCAAGTTTTTTGGAGATTCAGCACTTTGGAACTGGGTTCCTGGGGCTAATTGGAGGACAAGTGGGTTTAGCAGAAAGGTAAGAAATATTTAGCCAACAGTTTCATATCTCGGCTCAATCCCGTATTGTATCTTCAAAAATATTCCTAAATAAATGTTAAAATTTCTTACATTTTAGTGTTAAAAACTGAAAAAATCTAAAAGATTATACTCATGTAGCGTTTTTTAATGCTTTTAGGAGTATGACTATGACTGCTGATACTCTGTTGCAAGAAATAGAAAAGTATATCCCTGTTGTGGGAGATATAAATATCAAAAGCCCATTAGCATACCAAGTAACTCGTGGGGCTGTTGAGGTAGTCAACACAGTCCAAATGGCAGTGGCAGAAGCTTATATTAACGGATTAGAAGTTCCTGATTCAGTTCTAGAATCGCTCTTCGATACCTGTATGCCAATTTTCTTTCAGTATTTCCCATCCCTCCTAGCACCCTATGAATGGGTATTAAAAGAAACCGATCATCTCGCCGAAGGATCGCGGGAACTAATGAAAATTCAGTACGACTTGCCTCAAGCCATGCTGAATACTATGTTGGGGGACGGGAAACTCATTTATCCGAAGTATAGTATGGGATTGTGGGAAAAAGGAGCATTAAACCTTGAGCAATCGCAGATGCAGATGATTGATGATGTGATTGAAAAACTAGATATCCAGGATGGAGACAATATCTTAGACTTTGGGTGCGGGTGGGGATGTGTTCCTAATTACATTCTTTCTAAGTTTCCCAATGTCAGGTTTACGGGTCTTAATTTAAGCCACGAGCAATGTGAGTATATACGCCACAAAATGCAAGATCCTGAAAGTTATCTCAGTTCAGATCGGTTTACCCTATATGAAGGTGATTTGAACAATGCAAATTTTGAGACAAAGTTTGATAAAATCCTCTCGATTGGTGTTTTTTGTCATATTGGTAACTTAACAGCAGCCTTTAAAAAATTAGCTTCGTTCTTGAAGGATGATGGCAAAGTTTTTATTCACATCATCACAGTCCGTATTCCTAACAATATGTCTAGCGTTTACACCCACAAATATATTTTTCCACACGGTCGATACTGGAATTACAATGCTGTTCCTAGCCATCAACAAGACCTCAAAACAGTTAAACAATGGTATATCAATGGCTTTAATTACTCTAAAACACTAACTAATTGGTTACGAAATTTTGACGACAATCAGACAACAATAAAAACATTAAACTATGGCATGGACTATGCCAAGTTTCGCCGGATATGGAGGTTTTATTTGATATGGTTTATTCGCAATTTTGCTAGTTGTGATGGAGAATATAATGGTAATGGTCAATTTTTAATGGTTCATTCTTAAGCGGATAAAGCTAGAGTTTCCCCTGATAGGGGTTGAATAACATAGTGTCAATTACATTCCCCATCATTTAGTTTGACCAATTTACCAACCGAAATATTCAGACAGATGTCTTTGCTTCAGCCTGGAACACTAAGTTCTGACCGTTTCGGTTTTTGGCACGGGTAAGAAGTTCTGTTTCAGAAGGGACTCTAACTTTTGACGCTAGCTTCAGGAACTCAAGCATTCTTATGAACCAAAATGTTGGGTCAGGAAGATAAGCAACCTGGCCCTCTCGCACGGTTATGCCATGCCGAGCTGACGACTGGAATGCATGATGAAGATTATGCCAGCCTTCACCCAGGGTCAAAAATGCGACAAGCCAATAGTTCCTACTATGGTCGTTGGTTATGAACGGTTGCTCGCCAAGTATGTGGCTAAGTGAGTTGACGGTGGCGACACCGTGGAAAAGGACAGTTGTGCTGAGGAAAAAAGCGCCGAGATATTCAGTTCCGCCAATGTAGTAAGAGATAGCACCAAGAGCAACGGTAGGAATAAAGTGCAAACGGTCAATAATCTTTAAAACCACGTTACTCTCAACATCCGTGGGAAGCTTTGAGGGAAAAAACTGTGGGGAGAATAACCATCCAGCCTGAGACCACCAGAATCCTTTGATTCCCTTGAAAGGTAGATAAGGGGAATGAGGATCTTTTTCTTGGTCTGAGGATTGATGATGGGCCATGTGGTGAGCTTTCCACCAACTTGGCCCCATCTGCCCAGCTGAAGCAGCCACGATGCTTCCAACGCATAGAACTGACGTTGGAGCCTGGTAGCTCTTGTGGGTGAGTAGCCTATGGTAGATGCCAGTAGTTGCAAGCATTCGTATTACATATAACAACACGGCCCACAAGGCAGCACCCCACGATAAGCCAGTAAAAATAATGATTAGCGATCCTAAATGACTCATCACGATCAAAGTAGGGCCTATTATGTAAGAAATCATCGTCAGCTGAGAGTACTGCTTCATTCGTCTTCTAACGTCCTTAAGCTTCAAAATACAAATGCACTACATCCTAGTCGCAGTTAAGCCTGCGGACAGCATAATGCCCACCCTTGCCAGCACTAACACTACAGGGATATCTTGGCACAATTCGCTTCATAGAATATAAAAAGTCCAATTCAAACACAAGCGGCTGCAAAAAAGCAGTGTGAGAAAAGCTTTAGAAGGAAAGTTGGTTTATCAAGGCTATTTATGGTATTGGGTGTAGTGAGTCAAATATTTATTGATGTTTGCACTTATTTCTATTTTTCTCTCACTCTACACCCAGTCTACTTAGTGTCATTCCATTATGGAATTAGAGTAGTCAAGCTTTCATCAGTAAAGTCACTAGGGTGGAAAAATTAATTCACAATTTCCAGATTAGTGCTACTTTATCTGACAAAAACTTAAATTTTTTTTCTGTAAATCACAGCTATTTTCAGGCAAATAGACCACGCAGTAGGTAACAGCATTGCTGTGTTATTTGAACGCAACCTTCTGCATTGTTAATGTATCGACAAACAATGGCTTTGTATTGAGACTACAGTAAGTAGCCACCTTACAAGCTATCATTAGCACACAAACTTGTGTCATTACTTCACTAAGTTGTCGTTTTCCTTCGTTAAGAGTTTCTATAGCAATCCGAGATTGAGTTAAAATCTTCATCTCGGAACGGCGAGTTGACCTGGAAAATGTCAAAATTAAATGAGTTTTGCGTAGGCGCATACTCCTACACAGAAGCGACTTGTCACCAGACATCGCCACTTTGCATAGTGCAGAATTGAGATAACTAGAGTGAAATTTATGGGCAAGCAACGTGTTCTTTCTGGAGTTCAACCAACGGGCAATTACCATCTAGGTAACTACTTAGGAGCCATTCGCAACTGGGTAGAAGGTCAGAGCGAATACGAAAATTACCTCTTTGTGGCTGACTTACACGCGATTACAGTACCACATGACCCAAAACAGTTAGCGGCTGATACTTATACTCTTGCTGCTCTGTATTTAGCTTGTGGTCTTGATTTAAATCACTCCACCATTTTTGTCCAATCTCACGTTTCAGCCCACAGCGAACTCACCTGGTTGCTCAACTGCATTACACCTCTAAACTGGCTGCAAGATATGATCCAGTTCAAGGAAAAGGCTGTAAAGCAGGGAGAAAATGTGAGTGCAGGTTTATTGGATTACCCTGTGCTAATGGCGGCTGATATTTTGCTTTACCAAGCCGATAAAGTGCCAGTGGGTGAAGACCAAAAGCAACACTTAGAATTGACACGAGATATTGCAGCTCGGTTAAATCACCAATTTGGTAAACCAGATCAGCCCGTGCTGAAGTTACCAGACCCTTTGATTCGTAAGGAAGGGGCAAGGGTGATGAGTTTAGCGGATGGTACACGCAAAATGTCAAAGTCCGATCCTTCTGACTTAAGCCGAATCAGTTTGCTAGATTCACCAGAACAGATTCAATACAAAATTAAGCGTTGTAAAACCGATCCGATTCGGGGGCTGACTTTCGACGATCCAGCGCGTCCAGAGTGTAATAATTTGTTGACGCTGTATACATTGCTTGTTGGAAAGAAAAAGGAAGATGTCGCAGTTGAGTGTCAGGATATGGGCTGGGGACAATTTAAGCCATTGTTGACGGACACGATAATTGAGTCCCTGAAACCAATTCAAGAAAAGTATCAGGCGATAACGGCAGACAAAAGCTATTTGGAGTCTGTGTTGCGCGATGGAGGGGAAAAAGCTAGAGCGATCGCCAATCAAACTTTATCACAAGTAAAAGCTGCTTTAGGCTATTCTCTTCCTCTATAGGCTTTCGCTTTTAGGTGTGATTTGCTATACCATTTAAGAAATTGAAATTCTTAATTTTATGCATTACACCCATAGCTCCACAGCCTTCCAGAGAGCTGTACAAGCAGGTGAATTTCTAGTTACCGCTGAGGTAGCACCGCCGAAAGGGGGAGATCCAACACACATGATTCAAATGGCAGCGACTCTTAAGGGAAGGGTTCATGCTGTCAATGTTACTGATGGTAGTCGTGCAGTGTTACGGATGTCCTCGTTAATGGCATCAGTGATTTTGTCACAAAATGGCATAGAGCCAATTTGTCAAATTGCTTGCCGCGATCGCAACCGCATTAGTTTACAAGCTGATTTAATGGGCGCTCATGCTTTAGGTATTCGTAATATTTTAGCGTTGACTGGCGACCCAGTAAAAGCAGGCGATCATCCAGATGCCAAAGCAGTTTTTGACTTGGAAGCGGTGCGACTTCTGCAACTGATTCGGAAGATGAATCAAGGCGTTGATTGTAATGAGAAACCTTTGACTGATGGAGCGTTAGATTTATTTGTTGGTGCAGCAGTAGATCCGCAATGTAAAAGTTGGTCGGGTTTGCAAAGTCGATTTGAACGCAAAATCGAAGCAGGAGCGCAGTTTTTTCAAAGTCAGTTGATTACTGATTTTGATGTTCTAGAAAAGTTTATGGATACAATTGCTGCTGGCTATAAAAAACCGATTTTGGCAGGAATTTTTCTGTTGAAATCGGCAAAGAATGCTCAGTTTATTAATAGATGTGTTCCGGGTGTAAATATTCCCCAACATATTATTGATAGATTGGCAAAAGCTAAAGATCCTTTTGAGGAAGGAATAAAAATTGCCGCCGAGCAAGTGCAAATAGCGCGGCAATTATGTCAAGGTGTCCACATGATGGCGGTGAAGCGAGAAGATGCGATCGCGCCAATTTTAGATTTGGCTGGCATTGCTCCAGTTAATCAGTTGGTATCTACGTAAAGAAGATAACGAATATTTTATTAAAGCAGATGGTAACAACCATCTGCTTTTTTAATGCTGAAACAGACGCATCTCCACGTTTGGCGGTATTGGTCAAGTTAGTGAGGGCGATTCCCACCGGATTTAAGGTTTCAAGAGGCAGATCGAGAAGCTATCGAGAGCGTGGTTAGTAAACTGTTGGAATACTCTGCCAACCCGGATGTAGATGAGTGACCCTTAAACAACTGTCACGTTGCATCAATTACCCCACTGTTGTTCATTAAATAACTACTGTCCAACTCAAAGAATTCTTGTCACTTTCCGCGGATTAGAAGGAAGTCGGCTTAAATCCTGATTGAAAAAGGATTTAAGCCTTTTCCAATATGAAAAACTGTGAAAAATTTGAATTTAAATCGCTTAAAGCTTTCCCACTGCGATCGCTCAAACCATTTTTTATTATAAATGCAGCTTTTGAGTAGTAAACTTTCTGCTTGCTATTATTTTTCAGCCTAAAAACGCGAAAATAGTTGGATTGGAAATTTAACTTCGTTTCTTAGTAGAGCTTATCATCGGCATCGCTCAAATGAATAACTAGCATTACTTTACAGATTAATCAGGAGATAGGACAGACAAGGAAGAAAATTCTACCTTATCTCCCTACTCCCCATTTTCATCAGAATTTAGCCAAGAGGTTGCTTTTCATCACATTGACGTGAATACTGTAATTCCAAATCATTTTGCCGTTCCCTACCTCCTCTATACACAACCGGACAAAGCTTAGTGTCCGCGCTCATACAATCCATGTGTGGCGTTAACAAATAACAAACCACAAATTGCAAGTGTATTAACCCAATAAATTTCCAGCGCACCGTGAACTACTATTTCTCGCAGTAAAGATACAATTGTTACCTCAACTGCCACTCCTACAGAAATACTATGTTCTTGCAAATAGACCATTAATAGTCGGAATAACTCGACTAAAATCAACACAAATAGTATTTTTGCAGTCATATTTTTATAGTCTAGTGGCTGGATGAGGGCGATAGCTATCCCCCACAATTGGATCGGCATGACGGCGAACAAACCCAAACACAAGACAATCACAATTAAGTCTTGAAAGGCTTCCATGTTACGAACAATTGAGTGCCGATCGAGCCAGCGATCGCTAAATAAAAATCGACTTTTCTGGCGCTTTTGCATGTAGGTTCCATTCCAATCGGGACAAGTTCAGACCACACCAGCGAGTCAACCCAATAGTTTTATGTTATGTAATATTAAGCTTTTGTGCCTCAGCGAGGTTGGTAATTTATCAGTCATTAGTCATTGGTCATTGCTCATTAGTCATTAGTCATTAGTCATTAGTTATTGGTCATTAGTCATTGGTCATTAGTTTTTAGACAAAGGAGAAATGACTTATGACTAATGACAATTCACTATTCATTGATTTGACTTTTGTGCCTGTTGCAACAATTGTTCGGCATTTTTTGCCCATTGGGGATTACCCTGAGCATTGTATAAATCTTTAGCAAATTGGAAAACTTGTACTGCATCTCCATATTGCTTTAACTGGATAAAAACTAACCCTGCACCATAATAAGCGTTGGGATAGTTAGAGTTAGCTTCGGCTGATTTTCTAAAAGCCTCTAATGCCTCTTGTAATTTACTTTGTTGGAAAAAAATTGAGCCGAGATTGTAGTAAGCTTCTGGATACTTAGGATTAATTTTTAATGCCTGATAAAATGCACTCCTGGCTGGATCGAGTTTACCTTGGTGGAGATAACACATCCCTATATGGTAAGGAGGTTCTGGTGCATTTTTGCTATATTCTATGGCTTTTTTAAAAGATGCGATCGCTTTCTCGCAATCTCCTTGTTGCTCTCGTACCAACCCCAAGTTATAGTGAGCAAATCCGAGTTTTGGATCGAGTTCTAGCGATCGCTGTAAGTAATCGTTAGCTAACTGTAAATTATTGCCTTCTAACAACGCACCACCTAAATTAGCAAAAGCTGGAGCAAATTTCGGATCGGCTTGCGTTGCTCGATAAAATGCGTCCGCAGAGGGTTGTAATTGTCCCGTTTGTCGGTATGCTAACCCTAAATTATAGTGCGCTGGTGCTAATGTTGGATCTAACTTGGCTGCTTGTTTAAAAGCTGCGATCGCATCTTGTACTTTTCCCGCCTGAATTGCCTGTAAACCTTGGTTCAAGTAGTCTATGGCTGTTTTACCATTAGATTGTGCCAGCTTTGAGGGGAAAGAGGGAGAAAGGGAAAAAGATGGCGATGGAATACTAACAACCAACAAACTCAAACTTACTAACCCTGCTATGGGATATTTAGAAAATGATAATCTCATTGATTTTCTGATTCGCAACACTTTCAGTTAAATTTACTTCATAAAAAGTTATTTACAAAAATTTTAGATTCGCTATTAAACTTTACTGAGATTAACTTTTATTAAGATAAATCTGACGACGGGCTACATTTTTTTCACTTTCGATTAAAAGAAGGATAATAAAAAATTAAAGAAGGGGGAATCTTGACTCCAGAGAACCATTTTTTGATCGAATAAAATTCAGAATAGCTGGATTCTTCTTCAACCCTTGATATATACGGAATCATGCGGTTATAAAAGACTTACCGCAAGGGAGGTTTTATGAACGAAAAAGTAAAATCGGGTTCGCGGAATGTGGCAATTGTCGGGCCTTATTTAAGTGGAAAAACTACTTTACTAGAAAGCTTGTTATTTGTCACAGGGGCAATTTCTCGCAAAGGGAGTGTTAAAGACAGCAATACAGTGGGAGATAGTGCTGCCGAGTCGCGCGATCGCCAAATGAGTGTAGAAGTCAGCGCTGCTAGCACTGAGTATAACGACATTTGCTTTACTTTTATTGACTGTCCGGGAAGCGTAGAATTTGCCCAAGAAACTTACAATGCTTTAATCGGAGTGGATGCAGCAATTGTAGTTTGCGAACCCATCCGCGAACGAGTCCTCACCCTCGCCCCTCTATTTAAATTCCTAGACGATTGGGAAATTCCCCATCTCGTCTTCGTCAACAAGATGGATCGGGCAAATATTCATGTCTTAGAAACGTTACACGCCCTGAAAGCAGTATCTAGCCGTCCCCTGGTAGCGCATCAATATCCCATCATGAACGGCGAACAACTCACCGGCTTTATCGATATGGTGAGCGAACAGGCATATAAATATCATCCAGGCGCACCTGCTGACCCCATTCCCTTCCCCGAAAGTTTAAAAGAAGAAGAACATATAGCACGGGCAGAAATGCTCGAAACCTTAGCAAATTTTGACGACCATTTACTCGAAGAACTTTTAGAAGACATCGAACCACCCCAAGAGGAAATTCTCAAAGATTTAAAAATGGAATTAGGGGCAGATTTAGTAGTGCCCGTTTTCTTTGGTGTGGCAGAACAAGATTATGGTGTTAGACCTCTGTTAGAAGCCTTGTTACGAGAAGCCCCCGAACCAGAAACCACAGCAGAACGTCGTTTAAAAAACTTAAAAGGTGATACACCTTTAGCGCAGGTATTAAAAACTTACTACACTCCCCAAGGTGGCAAACTTTCTCTCGTGCGTGTTTGGCGGGGCAAATTAACTGATGGTATTGTCCTCAATGGTATTCGGACTGGTGGAATTTTCCGCCTTATGGGACAACAACAGCAGTTTGTTAACCAAGTAAGTGCTGGTGAAATTGTCGCATTGAGCCGTTTAGAAGGAATTAAGACAGGCGATACAATCTCTACAGAACAGCAATCAGTGATGGAATTACCCAAAGCTGTACAGTTGGAACCAGTGTATGCCCTCGCCATTACACCAGAAAAGCGCAACGATGAAGTTAAACTCAGCAGTGCCATTACCAAGTTATTGGAAGAAGACTGCTCGCTTGCTTGGGAACAACATGGCGATACTCACGAAGTTATTCTTTGGGGTCAAGGTGAGATTCATTTGCAAGTTACCCTAGACAGACTGCGCCGCAAATACAATCTACCGATGACAACCCACTTACCACAAGTGCCTTACAAAGAAACCATCCGCAAAACAGTGGTTTCAGTGCATGGGCGCTATAAGCACCAAAGCGGCGGCCACGGACAGTTTGGTGATGTTTTTCTCGAAATCAAGCCCCTAGCACGGGGTACAGGTTTTAACTTTAATGAAACCATTGTTGGCGGTGTGGTTCCCAAACAGTATATTCCTGGGGTAGAAATGGGCGTGCGGGAATTTCTAACACATGGGCCTTTGGGCTTTCCAATAGTGGATTTGGCGGTAACTCTGACTAATGGTTCGTATCACAACGTTGATAGTTCCGAACAAGCCTTTAAGCAAGCTGCCCGATTAGCTATGCAAACGGGGATATCCCAAGCGGAACCTACCTTGTTAGAACCAATTCTGCGGGTGGAAGTGACTACGCCGAGCGAATTTACCTCCAAAGTGCTGCAACTGTTGAGTGGTAGACGGGGGCAAATTTTAGGCTATGAGGGGAGAAACGATTGGCAAAGCTGGGATAATGTTTCTGCGTACTTGCCACAAGCAGAGATGCAGAATTTTATTGTAGAACTGCGATCGCTCACTCTTGGCGTTGGTTCCTTCCACTGGGAATATGACCATTTGCAGGAAGTACCGGAAAAGCTTGCTGAACGTGTCATTCACAGCAATGGCAATGGTGGTAACGGCAACGGCAATAAATGATTTTGGACTTTAGGTTGTTCTTACACCATTGCAGGCTTTTTTAATTTGCGATCGTTGAAAACCATAGATCCCTGATTTCGTCAAAGCGATCGGGGATCTATTTATGTTGTGTATCAAGGTAAATCCGTCGTCTCAGTTTCTTATTAATCATTCTTTAATGTGAAATAGACCTGTGTGGTAAGGGCAATTTATGTAAACGCAAACCAACTTCTCGCAGGATATTACCCCTACGATAGATGTAGTTTTTCAAAACATTTATATTTATTCTTTTCTATCAATGAGTAAGTTTTATGGTTGATGCACCACCAGGTATTCTCAGGTTGGCATAGTCGCCACTTAGTTGAACACATGACGGTGGCTGGTGTAACACTGCACAGCATCTTTGAACTGCGGCTTGATATTCTCGCCATTGCTTACGGATTGCAAGACTGGCGGCATCGTTACCTAAGTCTGAAAATCTTAGCCCAGCCCGAATTAGCCAAGATTCTACATCAGTTGTTTCACCCAGTATTTCTGGAATGGGATTAATCTTTTCCATGAGTAATATCTTTTATGCATATTTAAAATTGGTCATTTAACTTTAAGAGAAACTATTGATAATAGCCAAATATAATTGGTTATCATAATCATAAATAAAAATGATTAAAAAATGTGTCATATCTGAGTATGGATGCTCAAATATGACAGAACGAATTACTATTACGGCTGGTAAACATCATTACTTTAGCTTGCGAATAAGCTGTTTCCTAGCTCGTAATAACTAGAACCGATAGCCTAATCCAGCTTGGAAGCTGACAGCATCAGCATCACTATTTCTGTAGGCATCAATACCCCATTTAGTATCACCATAAGCAATGACATTGTTGCTAACTTCTGATTCAATACCAAGGGTGACTACAGGTGAATTCTGATTGCCCAGTGGGGTTTTTTGACCTTCGTCAGTTACAAAAGAATAACCACCACCGAAGTAAACGTTAGTATTTTTGGCGATCGCCGCATCATAAGTCACGAGCGGCATGATTGCAGCAGCATCACCACCATACAGCACAGAACCGCGCAGTGAAACAGGTGTCTTCGGAACGGCGTATCGTCCTTGGATATTGCCACCAATTTGTGATTCATCGTTTCCTTGTCCGCCACTGGTTGCACCAACTGCAACACCAGCACCAATGTAATTACCGTTTGTACCGGCTGTTTGAGCAGAAGCAATTCCTGCTGAGAGGACAATGGAAGCAACAGCAAGTGCAGAGGCAGCTAATTTTGTAAGTTTCATAGAATTCTTCTCACTAGAGTTAAGTAAAATCAATGTTCTCTAGTACTAGAATCTCTTTTTTTACAAAATGTAACCTCGCACATCTGGTTCACCCAAGTGGCTGAATTATTTCTCACCCACTTGGTTAGTTACTTCTTCAAAAAACGCTGACGTAGACGAGATATAAAAATATTCACCTCTGGTATTTTCAGCCAGGAAGCGATCGCAGCAAATACCGCAATCCCTACAAAGCCAGATACGCACAATTGCAACACCAGAATCAGTAAACCCGTTTTACCTAGCAATTGTTGAGAACCAACCAATGTCCCATAGCTGGCTACCCCAGCTACCACGCTACCAGCAGCCAAACCCAAAATCGGCAAACCCCACTCACGCCAAGGTAAACCATTGAGTTTGCGATCGAGTAACCACAACAGCATCAACATTGAGCTACAGTTTACACCCACTGTTGCCAATACCAAACCGGGAGCGCCAAAAGGTTTAACGAAAAACCAATCTAATAAGATATTGAGCAAAATGTTAAAAACACTGATCCGAAAAGGTGTCTGTCCATCGCCTAAAGCGTAGAATACCCGCACCAAAACATCACGTCCCAAATAGACGAACATCCCAATTCCGTAAGCGACTAGCAAGGATGAAACTAGCTGTGTGGCTTCCGGCTTGAAAGCACCGCGTTCATATACCACCTGCACAATAGGTACTGATAATGCCACCATCAACGCCCCAAGCGGTAGCATGGTGAAGGCAGTGAGTAGCAATCCTTGACGAATGCGTAATTTTAAATCTGGCCAATTTTCGGGGCCGGCAAGTCTGGCAAATATCGGTAACAGGGGCAGTAAAATGATATTAGAAATAATCCCCAAGGGAGTTTGGACTAATAGATTGGCATAGTTAAATCCTGCCGCAGCACCAGGAATAGGACTAGCAAAATAAAGGTCAGTGGCAACATTAATTGGCATCATTCCCGAAGAAACTGTTGCCGGAGTCATGATTTTAATCACTTCTTGAACGCCTGGAGATTTAAAATCAAACCGCAGGCGTAATGTGCCTAATCCTAACCGCCACTGAACAATTAGCTGCACTAACCACTGGAGAATTGCTCCTGCCAAGGTTCCCCAAGCTAAGACCATTCCACCGATTAAAGCGTATTCCGGCTTAATAATATCCTTACCTAGTTGCATCGCCAGGATACCAAGACCGCCAACAACAGTAATACTGGATAATAAAGGACTAATGGAGAGTAGCCAATATTGATTGGCGGTATTGAGAGTACCGAAGCCAATGCCAATTAAACCGGCAAATAAAGCCATCGGTGCCATAATGCGGAGTTGTTGAATGGCGATCGCTCTGGTTGTCTCTTCCAAACCATGACCGACTAGATCGACGATCGCATCCGCAAATAAAACTTGAGCCACTGTCACCAGCAACAGTACTCCAGCCACCAGTGTTGTCACGGTTTCCACTAGGGGAGCCGCTTCTTCTCGCCGCCGCTTGGCTAAAACGCTGACAACTGCACTGTGTAATGGCCCATTGACACCACCAAGTAATATCAATAGAAAGCCAGGGATAATATAGGCGTAGCTATAGGCGGTAGCAGCAGCACCAACACCAAAAGCCGCAGCGATCGCTTGCTGCCGCACTAAACCGAAGACTTTACTAATTAATGTGGCTGCGGCAACAATGCCAGCAATTCCAGCGAAAGAACGAGAGGGTTTTTGGTCTTGTTGTGTCACGAATAATACCCGACAACTCTTGCAGAGTGCATACTTTAAAACATTTAACCTCAAATCCCGCAGTCTGTCAGGTAAATTTTGGCAAATCAGTCATTAGTTTATAGTCTGATGGCAATTATTTTAAGGGCGATGCCTGCGGGGAGCAAAGCAAAATTACTGCGATCGCAATGTGAAGTTAATTAAATCGTCTCTTAGTAAGGGCTAGAGCCGTTTACTACAAACCTTGAATTATTCATGTCTTCTTTTGTATACAATTCAAAATTATTTTTAACCCATTAAAGAAAATAGATCGAGAAAGGGGAACTATAAAAATAACCATCTTCTGGGAAATAGTTGAACGCTGTCAAAATTTGCAGTTTGTCATATTTTGGACTCATGAAGTTTGGTATGAAGAACTCTTGTATAAAAACGACATAATCCAGCGCAATGGAACCAAATTCAAATTTCACAGAAGATCAACTTCTATTGTCAAGCGTTCAACTTCAAGAGCAACTAGAGCAACAAAAGGCTCTGGCGAGTGTAATTGTGCGAATTCGGGAGTCTCTTGATTTAGAAAGAATTTTTCAAACTACCGTTACACAAGTACGTCAGTTCCTAAATGCCGATCGTGTAGCAGTTTTCCAGTTTGACTTAGAGAAAGATTGGAAAGGAGAATTTGTTTATGAAGATGTTGCGCCTGGTTGGAATTCGGCATTAGAAGTAAAGGTTTACGATCGCTGTTTTGGAGAAGAATTTGCTTCTAGTTATCAAGAAGGACAAGTACAAGCAGTAGGAGATATTTACAAGGCGGGACTGAGTGAGTGTTACGTGGCAATTTTGAGTAAATTTCAGGTACTAGCTAATCTTGTTGTCCCTTTATCGCCCCAGAAGGAACTGTGGGGACTGCTTTGCATTCATCAATGCAGTGAAACTCGTGACTGGAAAGAATCGGAAATTGAGTTTATTTGTCAAATTGCTGACCATCTTGCCGTTGCGATTCAACAAGCGAAGCATCTCAATCAAGTCCAATTGCAAGCTGCAAAATTGGCTCAAGCGGTTCAGCGCGACCAAGTAATCGCTCGGATTGTCGATAAAATTCGCTCACCCCTTGATATTGAAACCATCTTTAAAACCACAACTCAAGAAATACGCAAGCTGCTGCAAGCTGACCGAGTTGCCATATTTAGCTTCAATCCAGATTGGAGTGGTAACTTTGTTGCTGAATCATTTGCGGAAGGCTGGACTCCCCTAGTTGGCGTTCAGCCGATGATTTTTGATACTTATTTACAACAGACGCAAGGCGGACGTTACGTTAACAATGAGACATTTACAGTTAATGACATTTACCAAGCCGGATTAACAGACTGTCATGTAACCCTGTTAGAGCAATTTCAGGCAAAAGCCTTTGCAACTGCCCCTATCCTCCAGGGAGATCAACTTTGGGGAGTCATTGCTGCCTACCAAAATGTCTCACCCAGACAGTGGCAATCTTATGAAGTGGAATCACTGACCAAAATTGGTACACAAATTGGTGTGGCAGTGCGACACCATAAGTTGCTGACATACGCTCAGTACCAAGCAGAGCAACAAAAGACATTAACTAGCGTGATTACTCGAATTCGGGAGTCCCTAGATTTAGATACAATCTTCCAAACAACTGTTACCGAGGCGCGGAAAATGCTGCAAGCCGATAGAGTGGCAGTCTTTCGTTTTGACCCTCAAAAAGATTGGGAGGGAGAATTTATTTCTGAGGATTTTGTTCCTGAGTGTAACTCGGTAATAGCAGAAAAAGTTTATGATTATTGCTTCGGTGAAAACTTTGCACCCCTCTACGCTCAAGGTCGAGTCAATGCGATCGCTGATATTTATCAAGCCAAGTTTCCAAGTTGCTACGTCCAAATCCTAGAAAAATTTCAGGTGCGGGCAAATATGGTCGCACCTCTATTAAAAAAAGGTGAACTTTGGGGATTGCTGTGTATTCACCAATGTACCGCTCCTCGTTATTGGCAACCTTCTGAAATTGAATTTACCAGTCAAATAGCCGAGCAATTGGGAGTCGCATTAAAACAGGATTCTTATTTAAAGCAAGTTCAAATGCAGGTTATCCAGTTAGCAGAAGCCACCGAACGCGAAAAAGCAATGGAACGGCAAGAATTGCTAGCTGCAACCATTGATAAAATTCGCCAGTCACTCGATATTAAAACTATTTTTAGAACCACTACTCAAGCTGTGCGAGAATTGCTCGAAGTTGAGAGAGTTGCAATCTACCGCTTCAACGCAGATTGGAGCGGTAAATTTGTGGCAGATTCCTTCAAAGATGGTTGGAAACCTGTCCTACAAGAGCAACTAATGATTATGGAAACTTTTGAGGACACAGAAGATGATAACGAACTTCCGCGCAACGAAACTTTTGTTCCCATTCGACAAGGTGAAAAATTATGGGGATTATTGGTTGCTTATCAAAATTCGCAACCGCGTTATTGGAAGGAGGAAGAAATCAATTTACTAGCTCAAGTAGCTGTACAATTTGGAATTGCGATTCAGCAAGCGGAATTACTCGAACAAACCAAACGTCAAACATCAGAACTGACTCAAGCTCTGCAAGAATTAAAACAAACTCAGACTAGGTTAATTCAGGGTGAAAAAATGGCAGGTTTAGGACAACTACTTGCTGGAGTCGCTCATGAAATCAACAATCCTGTGAGTTTTATTTTTGGCAATCTAATACATTTAAATAAATATACTGAAGAACTGCTGAATGCAGTGAAACTTTACCGTCAAAATTCCTCCCTGTTACCATCTGTCCAAGCTCAAATTGACAAGGCTGATTTGGACTTTATCATCGAAGATTTACCCCAAACTCTTGAATCAATGAAAGTAGGAACAGAGCGAATTTGTGATATTGTGCTATCACTGCGAAACTTTTCTCGTACAGATGAGGCTGGATTGAAGGCAGTAGATATTCATGAAGGATTGGATAGTACTTTGCTGATTTTAGGGCATCGGCTCAAAAATAATCATGAACGCCCAGCTATTGAGATTATTAAAGAATATGCTATTTTCCCTTTGCTCGAATGCTATCCCGCGCAATTAAATCAAGTGTTTATGAATCTTCTTAGTAATAGTATTGATGCATTAGAGGAAAAATTTAAAACTATACAGCAAAGGTATTTGAAGTTATCCCAAAGGTGTCCTATAATACCTTTGAGTATCTGGATTAGTACGCAAGCCACTAATAACCAGGTTGTAATTAGAATAGCTGATAATGGTCTAGGGATTCCAGAAGAAGTGCGATCGCACATGTTTGATCCCTTTTTCACTACCAAAGCACCAGGTAAAGGTACGGGCTTAGGATTATCTATTAGTTATCAAATAGTAGTTGAAAAACATCATGGACAAATTAAATGCTCATCTAAACCTGGAGAAGGAACAGAGTTTTTAATTGAAATTCCTAGCAGTAATTAGAGGCGACTGGCCTTTGAGAATTATTATTCTTTACTCTGTAGCCCACCTCTCCGACTAGCGAGTTCTTTTTCTATTTCGTCTTCATCTAATAACTGTTTACCGGAGGCGACAATTATAGCACGAATTTGCCGCAAACGTTCTCCCAAGGGAGTTTTCTTGGCAGAATTTTTCAAGTGAAGAAATTCGACAAAATCTAAAACTTCCTCTTGTTTGTCTTGTGGAAGGGAATGCCACTTGGTTAATAAATCTTGTTCTGTACTCATTAGTATTTAACCACTACTGTTACTACTTTAGTTCGGATACGCAACTTTTGTAAAAGGAATACTCTTTGCATTAGTTAATAACTTAACTGTATATTTATATACGAATTTTTCATCTGGATCGGTCTCAGTTTGTTTTTGTGGATGAGTTCCAATTAATCCAGAAATTTGTTTTTGGCTTTTTTGATGACCAAATAAATCAAATTCTATCAGTTGACATATAATTGTTGATGAACTGTTTTCAATACCTGAAGCTGGTAGATTTTGCAGAACACGAGCGCAATCAAGTTGGGTGATAGGTATAATCAAAAAAACAACATATAAGGAAATTATCCCTATTTGTCCAATAATGAACCCCATAAACCAAGGCAACTTGGGCTGAATAGTAAAGTTAAGTTTGTTTTGGCTTTGCTCATGAATTTTTATATTTTTATCTCTGATAAAATCCCAAATAAAAATCAAATTGATAATTAATAATACATAGCCTAATAAAGAATTTGTATTTTCCATTTTTTCGCAAAAATGCCTCTATTTTTATGCTCAACGCGTAGTTTCTTTACTTACAACCTAAACTATCTCGCGTTGACACAGCCGTAACCGGATTTACCCCATCCGCCCTTTCACACATTAGCGACACTTGATAACGGTCAATCAAAGCGTCGGTAAAATCAGCGCCTGTAATTTCGGCATCGAAAAAACGGCTGCGGGTCAAAGTGGCTTCTGTAAAAATGGCATTTTTTAGGTTAGCACCATCCATAGTGACGCGATCGACTAAAGCGCCGCTTAAATTCGCGCCTTCCAAATTTGCTTTTAACAAAACTCCTTTAGTGAGAATTGCGTTGGTTAAATTCGCTCCTTGAAAATTCGTCCCCCGCATTTCTGCTGCTACAAAAGTCACACCTGCCAAATCAGCATTAGAAAAGTCACGATTTTCTAAATTTATATTGTTGTAGTTAATTGTGTTGAGTTGAGCAAAAGCAGGTTTAGGATTAAGTATTATCCAGCAAAATGCTAGTATCAAAATTACAATCAAACCCAAAAATCGCAGCAAAATCTTTTTCATAACTTTATTATTTTTCAGTAGTCCTTTGTCATTAGTCCTTTGTCATTCGATCAATGACTAATGACTAATGACCAATGACTATTTCCAATCTTTACCAATCCGAATTGTGAGGTCAGATTCTAAATCACCAATCGCTGACACCTCAATTTGACCCAAGCCTAAGACTTTTTGCAAATCAACACCAACTCGCCGATTGCCTTTTTGGACAATAATCTGAGTTTGACGTTGGGTATCTGGCCAATCAGGCACTTTGTAAATATTAGTAAAGCCTTTCTGTTTGAGATAAGCAATAACTTTTTCAGTTAGCTGAGGTTGATTGGAGGCATTTTGAATAGCAATTTTGAGGTTAGGAACCTGACGCATATCTGGTTTCAGACCAGGTACATTTACCCCAACATAATCATTCAACAGGCTCTGTTGTCCAGTCATATTTAGCCAATAGCTATCAGGGTCTTTGCTAAAGCGGCTAAAGGTACCAGGCAGCACCGTCATTTGGAAATTATCTCGATCTAGGTTGAGGCCAAAGTTGACCAACGCCATCATTTCTTCCATCTTCAGGTTGGTATCAAAATATTTTCGCATCAAGCGAGTTAATTGAGGCAACCTGGGTAAAATGGTAGGACTATTTAAGCGTTGCAGTAGGGCTGCTGTTAGTGCTTGCTGACGCTGCACTCTCGGCAAATCTCCCAAACCTGGTTCGCGGAACCGCACAAACTGTTCTGCTTGTTCGCCGTTGAGGGTTTGCCATCCACTAACTAAATTAATCGACAGCCGACTGCTAGAGTCTTTATATGCCATCGATTGGGGAACAAAGACCTCGACCCCGCCTAACTGATCGACTAACTGCCGTAAGCCGCTAGTAGAAATACGGATGTAGCGATCGATTGGAGCATTATTTAATGTCCGGCTAACTACCCGTGCTGCCAAGACTGGGCCGCCTTTGGCATTGGCATCAGATACCTTAGTTAATCCCTTTTCTCCCTTTTCGGGGATGGCAATCATCGTATCTTTGGGAATCGAAAGCACCCGTACAGATTTTTCACTAGGGTTAAGGCGTACCATAAGCATGGAGTCGCTTTTGCCAGCAAAGCTTTCTGGTGAACCATCAACAGTACCGTTAACTGGTTCAATTCCCATAATTAAAATATTCATGGGTCGTGAAAGCTGGTACTGAGAGAGTTTGCTCCACAACTCTCCTGGTAGCGGTATTTTTACCTCGTCTTTTGGAGTATTTCCTAAATCTTCATCTGTTCGATCGAGGTTGCTCCACAAAGGAGTCCACAGTGCTAATGTCGAGACTAGCAGCCCAGATAAGATGATGCCGATGACAATGGTCATGATCCACAACAGCCATCGAGGCATGGTTAAGCCCAGTCTCTCGTAAAGCTGATTGGGAATCGCGCCCACAGATTCGACGACGCTACGGTTCGGATTGGCTGGCTGGTTTAGTTCGACATCCTCCTCCTCTTCCTCTGAGTCGGCTACTGGTGCAGGCGTTACCTGATTTTCCGTGCGTTGAATTTGCTGCGATCGCACCTCAGTTTCAAATTCTACTACTTGCTGAGATGTAACCGGATTTTCCGACCATTCGACTTGTTTTATCACAATTATTTCCCCACTCAACCACTCCCTAAAAGTATGTTAGTCCAAGCTACAGATATTGCCAGTGGAAAGGCTCACTGTAAACTTATAATGTTCTTCGGTAGGCGTGTATGACAACATGAATACTTTATTGTTCCCCGTAATCCTAGCTGGTGGTAAAGGTGAACGTTTTTGGCCCCTGAGCCGCAAAGACCGACCTAAGCAATTTTTAAGTCTTGATGGTAGCTCTAGAAGTTTATTACAAGCAACCGCCGATCGATTGATAAAACTCGGTGGCGGTGAGTCCAGCGCTGCGGGAGGGTTTCCAACGCCAGTCGCTCATGGGGGAAACCCCCAAGACCGCGCTGGCTCCTCCGCAGGCGACTGGCGAACCCGAACGGGGTGGGATTCCTTGTGGGTGATCACTTCTAGTCAGATAGCTGAAGGGGTAAGACAACAATTACCCGATCTACCAGTTGAAAACTTACTAATTGAGTCGGAAGGCAGAGACACAGCCGCAGCCGTTGCTTGGACAAGTTTAGAAATCAAACGGCGCTATGGAGAAGACGCTGTGATTGGCTTTTTCCCTGCTGACCACTGGATTGCTGACGAAGAAGCGTTTGCACACACATTAAGCGCGGCTACGCAACTGGCAGCAAGCACAGCAGCGATCGTTACACTGGGAATCAAGCCTACTTTTCCATCAACCGGTTACGGCTACATTGAACAAGGTGAAAAGATAGGTAGCTTTAATGAGTTGCCAGCTTATCACGTCAACCGCTTTACTGAAAAGCCCAACCGCGAAACGGCAGAGACTTTTTTATCTACGGGGCGCTTTAGCTGGAATAGTGGAATGTTCGTTTTTCGGGCAGGGGTTGTTCTCAAGGAACTACATACCCATGCTCCAGAAATTATCGAACCTTTAGAACAACAGGGTGCTGATATTTATCCCCAGTTGCCTAAGAAGAGTATAGACTATGCCCTAATGGAAAAGACAACTTTAGCATACGTTTTGCCAGTTGATTTTGGTTGGGATGATTTAGGAGATTGGAATGCGATCGAGCGCTTACTCAAAACAGAAGAGAATCCCAATGTAGAACTCGCTACCCACATAGGGCTAGATACGCAGGGAGCGATTATTTATGCCTCCAATCCAGAGGATGTAGTTGTTACTATTGGTTTAGAGGACGTGGTGATTGTGCGCGATCGCAATGTCACCCTCGTTGTCAATAAAGAACGTACCCAGGAAATTAAGCAGATCCTTAAAATTCTCCAAAGCGATCCCCGATTTACCGACCTGCTATAAAAGTTAAAACCCTTGGCAGAGGCGAAAAAGTCTATTTTCCTATTATAACTTGACTGTCTGTTATTTTTTCTGACAGTTATGGACATTATTAGCTTTGAGCCTCTCGCCAAGACAATGGCAATCGAGTCTATTAACGCTTATCAAAAATATATTTCTCCATCCAAAGGATTTAGTTGCTCCCATCGTTTATTACACGGTGGGGATTCTTGCTCTAATTACGTTAAACGAATGTTGAGCGAACAGAAACTCCACGAAGCCTTACAATCATCCATAAAAAGATTCCAAGATTGTGGCGCAGCTAGCAGAACTTTAACCAGTAGCAAAGCTAGAGCCAACTTCGGTTGTATTGTCATCCCCTGCTGCTTACCTCTTTAACTCCCTGCGTCTTTGCAGTTATTTATAAAAATGTTCCTCACCCAAACTGTTCCCCGTCAACGAGAAATTCTGGAAGTATTCCTTCGCAATGGCTGGGACTATATGCGAAGGTTGCTCACTGGTGGCAAAGCTGATGAACCTCAGCTACCGACACCTGCGGTTTTAAAAAATATCCTGGTAGATTTGGGGCCAGTTTACGTTAAACTTGGTCAGCTACTCTCTACTCGTCCAGATTTACTCAGCGCCTCCTACATTGAGGAACTATCAACCTTACAAGACGAAGTACCGCCAGTCTCTTGGTCAGAGATAGAAATAATCCTCCGTAAAGAATTAAAACGTCCACTAGCAGAAACTTTCAGCGTAGTTAACCCGATCCCCGTAGCGGCGGGATCAATTGCCCAGACTCATCGCGCTACATTAGCAGATGGTCGAGAAGTCGCTCTGAAAGTGCAACGTCCGGGAATCGATCTGACTATTGCCCAAGATATTGCTTTAATTCAAGGGATTGCCGATTTAGTGGCGCGGACTGAATTTGGGCAAACTTATGAAATCAAATCCATCGCCGAAGAATTTACCAAAGCCTTAGAAGCCGAGTTAGATTTTACACGGGAAGCAGGTTTTACAGACCAACTGCGGCGTAACTTATCAAAAAGTCGCTGGTTTGATCCCACCCAAATAGTGGTTGCGGAAATTAACTGGGAATTGACCACAGAAAAATTACTAGTGATGGAATGGCTGGATGGGGTGCCGTTCTTGTCGGCAGATTTGGATAATAACAATAACGGTAAAGATCCTGCTGTAGAGCGTAAAGAAATAACTACTTTGTTATTTCGGGTATTTTTTCAGCAACTATATATTGATGGCTTTTTTCACGCCGATCCCCATCCAGGAAACTTGTTTTATCTCAAAGACGGGCGGGTTGCCCTATTAGACTGTGGCATGGTGGGAAGACTCGATCCCCGCACACAGCAAATATTAACAGAGATGTTGTTAGCGATCGTTGATTTAGATGCTCAAAGGTGCGCTCAGTTAACTTTACAGCTATCAGATTCTGCTCAACCAGTAATTTTATCACGGTTAGAAAATGATTACGATCGCATGTTGCGAAAGTATCACAATGTCAGCCTGACGCAAATAAACTTCAGTCAGATAATCTATGAAGTTTTACAAGTTGCCCGCAACAATAAAATTAGATTACCTAGCAACATGGGTTTATATGCCAAAACCCTAGCGAATTTAGAAGGGGTAGCGCGGACATTCAACCCAGAGCTTAATTTTTTCGATGAAGTTAAACCATTAATTACAGACTTGTTTCGTCGGCAATTATTGGGCGATAATCCAGTGCGATCGCTATTACGAACAGCCTTAGATATAAAAAGTCTCTCTCTCCAGTCTCCTCGCCAAATAGAACTGCTATTAGACCGAGTTACCTCAGAAACCTTACAGTGGAATCTATCGCTCCGGGGTTTAGATGGCGTGCGGCGCACGATGGACGATGCCGCGAATCGCCTCTCTTTTAGTATACTAGTGGGTTCGCTGATTATGGGTGCAGCAATTATTTCCACCAGAGCGCAGACAAGCCAGCTATCTTTTTTAAGCACCATCCTCTTTGCCGTTGCTAGTTTATTGGGTTTGTGGTTAATTATCAGTACACTGCGATCGGGACGTTTACGGTAAAGTCTATGTGTTGTGCGTCATGCCCACCACAGGAAATCATGATATGTCACTGGCGAAAATCCCTGCTTTCCTACTTAATACCATTTCTTTATGAGGCTGCGCCAAATTTTCTTGGCTTCTTCTTTCTTTCTTTGTGTCCTTTGTGTCCAACTCTTACGAGACGCTGCGCGTAGCTTGCTTCCCCGAAGGGGTATGCGGTTCGTTCCTCATATAGTTGGTGCATCGTCTACAGAATTGGTATTAGAACCATAGTTGAAGAATCCAGAAGTCACAATCAAGACGAACTCAAACTCGCTATCCATTTTTTCCGTCAGAATTCAATTCATTCTGTTAGCGGGGCGTTTAGCCCATTCTGACTACTGACTCCTGAATTCTGCTTGATAAATAGCGTTAAACACCGATGATTTACGTGTGTTTCTATACATCTGTGGTTCTAATATAAAAAATATGTCAATCATCGTTGTTGAAAATCTGAGTAAATCTTATCCAGTGGCAGTTAAAAGTCCGGGTATTAAAGGTGCAATCACCCACCTTTTCCACCGCACCTACCGCTCAATTAAAGCAGTTGAGAATATTTCCTTTGAAATTGCTCCTGGTGAAGTAGTGGGGTTTTTGGGGCCAAATGGTGCTGGTAAAACCACCACACTAAAAATGCTTACGGGACTGATTCATCCTTCAAGCGGTAAAGTCACAGTAGCTGGACAAATTCCGTTTCATCGGAAAGAAGCATTTTTGCAAAAAATTACCTTGGTGATGGGGCAAAAGCAGCAGCTTATTTGGGATTTACCAGCACTGGATTCTTTGAAAATTAATGCTGCTGTATACAACATCTCTGATAAAGAGTTTCAACGGCGGGTAGGAGAATTAACAGAGATGCTTTCCCTAGAAGGCAAACTTACCCAACCAGTACGGAAGCTATCTTTGGGTGAGCGAATGAAGGCAGAATTGCTAGCAGCACTTTTGCACCGTCCCCACGTATTATTCCTAGATGAACCGACTCTGGGACTAGATGTAAATGCTCAGGTAGCGGTACGCGATTTTTTGCGCGACTACAATCAGCGTTATCAGGCTACAGTGCTGTTGACGAGTCATTATATGGCTGATATCACAGCTTTGTGTCAACGCGTGCTGTTAATTCACCAGGGAAGCCTGATGTATGACGGCAGTTTAGATGGATTACTAGAACGTTTTGCCCCTTACCGGGAAGTTCATATAGAGTTAGCCCAGCCTCTGCCGATAGAAAAACTTATGACCTATGGGGATGTGCAACTCTTAGAAGGGCGATCGGTGCATTTTATGGTATCTAGAGAGGCGCTCACCCGCACAGTATCAAAGATTTTGACAGATTTGGAGGTAATTGATTTAACTGTCGCTGAACCGCCTGTAGAAGAAGTAATTGGACGAGTTTTTCAGGCAGGTGTTGTGTAGTGAGTGCTACGAGGAATAGAGTTGCCGAGAGGAGAATGCACTATAAATGAAAAAAATGATTAGAAAAGCTCTAACTTTGCTGTCAGTATACTACGCCTATATGGTTGAGTATCGAGCAGAACTAATCTTATGGGTTTTGGCTGGGTCTTTGCCGATTATCCTCATGGGTATCTGGATACAGGCAGCACAAGGTGGGCAGTTTGGGCTATCACCTGTGGATTTTGCCCGCTATTTTATAGCGGTTTTTGTAGTTAGACAATTAACAACTGTTTGGGTAATTTGGGATTTTGAAAAAGAGGTTGTGGAAGGTAAGCTTTCGCCCAAGTTACTACAACCACTCGACCCAGTATGGCATCATGTTGCAGGACATGTTTCTGAAAGATTTGCTCGGCTAATGTTTACTTTTTTATTAGTGGCATTATTTTTTATTCTTTATCCCCAAGCTTTTTGGATACCAAGCTTGAGTAGATTTTTGCTGTTTACATTGGCGGTGGTGCTAGCTTTTGCTTTGCGGTTTACGATTCAGTACACCTTTGCCATGTTCGCCTTTTGGACAGAACGGGCTACTGCTTTAGAAAATTTTTGGTTGTTATTTTATCTATTTTTATCTGGTTTGATAGCACCTTTAGAAGTTTTTCCAGAACCTGTGCAAAAAATAGTGATGTTTACGCCTTTTCCCTATTTGATTAATTTTCCTGCAAGTCTTTTGGTAGGGCTACCCGTAGATATAGGGCGGGGATTTTGGTCAATATTCGGTTGGCTATTAGTGTTTTTGGGTGCGAATCGCTTATTGTGGCGTGCGGGTTTGAAGCGGTATTCTGGCATGGGAGCATGAACAATTTATAATTTCTAATTGAAAATTAGGATCTGTGCCATCCCAGAGTTTGGCTAATTTGGGGTAATTTAAAACTTTCTTGATAAAAGAAAGTTTTCTCGAATACTGACATATTCCATCTCACGATTTGCCAAACTCAAGGAAGTTCCATTACTTCAAATGATTTGCTGTAATTCATCTAGAGTATTGACACTCTTAATTCCCTGCTGAATTGCCTTTAATCTATCTAAATCAGCAATTTGAGAGATTTCTGGCATTATTTGCAATCCCTCAGTGCCAAATTTTATCTCTAAAGCTAGTTCAATACCTGACAGGATCTCTTCTCGCCGTCCTCGTTCTTCTCCACGTTGTTCGCCTTCTCTAAAAATTTGTTGATACCAAGGAGATTCGTGTAACACTGCCATATCCCACCTCATAATTTGCTGAACTAAAGCGCTGTCTAATACGAAGGTAGCAAAAAAAGCCATGACGGTTTCTAACTGACTCAATTGCTCATCGGCGCGGAGAATTTGCAATGCTCGTTGCACAGTGGATTCTTCTGCACCTCCTTTGAGAATTGGGACAAAGGGATGTAGATGACCTTAGTTTTAGTTTATGGCTAAAGTGGTGATATATACGATGGGCTAAGTCTATACACTGTTGTACTTTGCTAGAAATTTGATAAATTACTTGGTATCGTCTTAAACTTTTCTGCTGTCCCCAAAGAATAATCTTCTAACTTAAAATCAGCAAAAGGCTTCTTCTCTAACCTATCCCGTAGTGCTTCATCAAGAATTACACCTTCCGATTGCTTTTTTACACCAATAATTATAATACTTCTCTGATATTTAGTTAAATCCTGGTTTGCCTGACAATCACTCCGTTGAAATTGTCCCAAATTTAATATTCGATAACGTTTAACACTTGGGGTATTAATAAATATTTTTTTTACTAAAAATTGAACTTGTTTAGAACGTTCTAGAGCCATTCGCTGTTGAACTGCTATATTACCTTTACAAGAAACTGTACCTACAGATATAATCTCGCTGGGATCTCCCATTATATTCTGTATATCTTCTTGTTCTAAGTTTAACTTTAAAAGGTCTAGACTAATAATTTCATCATTATATTTTATCTGAAAATTGCTACCTAAAAGCCATTTATACTCTAGTGATAAAACAGCGATATTAAATTCGGCTACCTTCCCCTGCCTATCTCTACCTTCTTGATAAGAAAAATAATCAATATTTCCTCTTTTTTCGGGAGATTGACCATAATTTGACCTCACAATAAATTGTGAGTTTCGCATTGCTAAAGCCACTATACTAAGTAATCCTAATATCACTAGCAGCCCTGCAAAAAATTTCAGTAGTGGTACTTCTTCTGGCTCTTTTTGTGGGGATGGCAAAGTTTGAGGAATTGGCGCAGACAACTGCTCTGTGTTCAAATTGATTGCTAAATTAATATTTTCAGGAGTAGTTTCTGTTGGCTGGGATTCGACAACAGGGGCGGGAGGAATACTATTTTCTGGCTCCTGCTCCAATGGTAGAGAGCTTGGCTCTGAATCCTCTACTTCTACAAGTGGCTCCCGTTTAGGTGGGGTTAAATCCTCTTCTGAGCAGAACTTTTTGCTTTCTTCAATTTGTTCTAGGCGCTGTAAAATTTCTTGGGTATTAGCAGGACGACTTTCTATATCTGTTGCTATTAGCCAATCAATTAAATTTAATAGTAAAGGTGAGATATCGATGGCATGATTTTGCCAATGCAATACATTTTGCTGGACATCATACATATCTAAGGGATGCTGTCCTGTTAACAAAAATATAAAGGTGCGTCCCAAGGCAAAGAAATCTGATTGCGGTACTGCTTGAGCATTCATTTGTTCTGGAGCGCTGTAGCCAGATGACATAAGTGCTGTCATCCCGTCGCTGTTGCTGAGTTGGATAGAGTCGGTTCTGCCGATTTCAGTGGCAGTGCCAAAATCAATCAGTACCAAATTCCCCCAACCTTTCTCAATGGGGGATCGAATCATGATATTAGATGGTTTAATATCTCGATGTAGGTAGTGTTTACTATGCACTAAATTCAAAATTTCTAGTAATTGTTTTAACCAAGCTATAGCTTGTTCTTCAGAAACAGGGCGATTCTGCTGCTGTCGCCACTGTTCTAAGTTGTACCCGTCGATTTTTTCCATTGCAATGCAATGCAATACTAAACCATTTCGGGTTTGATACTGGAAGTAACTATCTTGTTTGGGAATACCGGGATGCTTGAGTTGTTCCAGCACAGTTACTTCTTGCTGAAATAGTTCTACTGCTTTGGCGTTACCTGATAGATCCTCTTTGAGTATTTTGAGGATTTTAGGGGTATTTTGTTCGTATGCTTTATAAACTTTACTAAACCCTGTTTTGTCATTCAATAGGCACGTCACCCGATAACGCCCTAGCAATTCCAAATGGGAACCACAACTTTGACAAAAGCGGTTTTGTTCATTATTCGGGTGATTTGGTGTAGGGCAAAGGGGATTGATACAAAGGCTCATGACTTGCTTATCCGTACTTTAACAGTTATCAGTTATTAGTTATCAGTAACCCGGAAACACTGATAACTAATAACTGATTTAAGGGGAGCACAGACGCGTAGCCGCTTATTGCTAGACATCGCTCCTATTAATTCTTCTGTTGCCGGATGATAATCCCGTCTAATAATAATGAGATTTTCTATCTATGTTCTGCCAAGAAAGCTGCTACAGTTTGGTTAAATGCCTCTGGTTGTGTCAAAAACGGCCAGTGATTGCCAGGAACTTGGCAGATGCGTAGTTTTTTAAGATAGGTTTTGTAGGGTTGGATTTGCCAATCTTGGCGGTTAAGTCCTTGTTCTGGCTGGATAAAGAGAGCATGTGTATCAAGGGGGATTGTAAAACCAGGGACTTGCATAACTGCTTCAAAAATCCCGTCGCGGGCGGCGATGGTAAATTTGCTGCCCCAACTACCATCGGGTTTTTGTTCTATTCCTGCTTGGAAAACTTGCTGTTGCAAAGAACTCCATCCTTGATATTGCTTTAGCTTGCGTGCTTGTTGTTCGGCTTCTTCATGACTGGCAAAGGGGCCCATGCTTTTGAGAAAGGGTAAGAAGCGATACAACATGGGAAAAGTTAGTCTGAAAAGGCTGGGCATTTTCCAGATGAAAATTGGATCGATGAGAATTATACTCCGCAAACGCTTTGGGTTTTGTCTTGCCCAGATAGCGGCTAATTTACCTGTCCACGAATGACTTACAATATGGGCAGATGTCCATCCCAAACGATCCATGAGTGCTTCGAGGTCTGCGATCGCACTTTCAAAAGTATAATCTCTCTCAGGCTTAGTACTTTCGCCATGTCCGCGCATATCTGGTGCGACTATGTGGTAGTCTGTCGCCAAGTAATCTCCTAAACTAGACCACACTAGAGCATGGTCGCCTAAACCGTGTAACAGCAGTAAGGGTTCTTGACCTTGATTCCACTCTAAGTAAGAAAGTTGGATATCAGGTTTTGATAAAGTTTGACGTACAGACATCATTGCACATCCACCAATGAAGAGATAGTTTCGCGTTTATATACTACTGCGAAACAAGCTGGAGGGCGGGAAGAAATGAGTCTATTCGATGCGCTACGTCTAGTCGTACAAGATTATAAACTCTTTGCCCAAAATCTCTAGCTTAAAAGTGGAAAATGAAGAGTGCTGAGTTTTGTAAACTTTGCGATATATCTAGCTCTTGAGTTGAAAACTCATGTCTTATGATGATATAACCCGATTGTATGCACGCGAAACAGAAGACCTAGAACTGTTACACCGTGTCATACAAGTTGGGGTTTTACCCATAGATTGGCGAAATTATTTCCAGCAGAAAATCGAAAAGCTGAACAGATGAATTTCATCAATGTTAGAATTCGTCAGAAAACGCTCTAATTGTTTTAGAAACACTCTCAACTTTTTTCATAAGTTAAATTACCTGACTGCGATCGCGCATTTGGAGTCAGAGTCGTTAAATCGTCTATATTGCGTTTCATTGTGGCGCAAATCGCATCTAGAGGTAAGTCGTTAGGGTCATAACCAAAAGGGTTTTCTATCTCCAAGCCGATTGCTTCAATACCAAATACTGTAAAACCAACTAACGCCGAAATTAAACCTGTCCACCAACCCAAAGTCCCCACTATTTGAAATGGTAGCAGAAAACAATATAGTAATAATAATTGCTTCAGATGAATGGCATAAGCTAAGGGCATAGGTGTTTTTAAAATCCGTTCACAAGCACCTAAATTATCTACAAGATTGTTTAATAATTCTTGCATTGATGTTAACTGGTAACTATTAAGACAATTGCGATGATACTGCTCCTGTAAATAATCTCCAATCCAAAAGGCAACCTCTATCGGAGGATTATTCATAATCTTCAGTTTTATATACTTACTAGATGGCATTAAATCTTCTAACTCGCTATTGACTGCTTCTTCCCGCAAATGCAATTTAGTTGTCACGGCAAAAGCTACCAATAAATTTAATGCTGTAATTTTATTGTCTTTATCTTCTGGTGAAATTTCGTCAATAGATACCCAAATTTGCCTGGCCAGATTTCGGGTATTATTTACTAAAGATCCCCAGCATTTTCTCCCTTCCCAAAATCTCTCATAAGCAGTATTTGTCCGAAATACAAGTAATAAGCCTAAAACAATACTAGGAATAACACTTCCTAAAATCGGTTGGGATACAGGCTGTTCAAAATGGTAAAGGACAGAAATCACAAATCCAAAAGCTCCGCACCATAAAATATGTTTATAGATTGCTTTCATGACCGAACCTTTAAATTGCGATGTTGTACGTAGCCATGTGGTTTTTTCGGCTGTCATGCAGTCACCCTAAGAGAATATTTAGTGAATCGATAGATGAAATATCGATACTTTAAAAATAATAACTATATAAATAGCACAATTGGCAAATAGGATACTTTAAAAAGTAATCTTGCTAAGGAACACGATCTGCTGTTTAGACATAACTAATTTGGTTATGTCTTTTTTTGTGGTTAGGCTCAAAACGTTGAATTTCAATCAAATAACCACTGGGATCGCGAAAAAAACAGTGGTAAATATTGTACTTTTCATTTAATGTCGGTGGCTTTTCAAATTTGACACCACGTTGTTTGAGATATTCAAACCACTCATCTACCTGCTGGGTTACTAAGGTAAAAATGACACTTGGTTGCTTGTCGGCTGGAGGAGTGGATGTTTCGCTTGCTTGGCAAAATCCCAAGTATCCAGAGCCACTAACAGTATAAATTCGACAAGTTCCTTGGTCAAGCCATAACTTCAAACCCAGCATTTGTTCGTAGAATTTAGTAGATGCATTAAGATTGTGGGTATAAAAGAAGGTAATTTGCTGTTCGATTTGCGGATGAGTACACATAAATACATTTGAGTATATACCCCAACGACATCTGGCGATCGCATGGGTAAAAATTGATTGATGTTAGAAACCTGTTACTACTCCAGAATGCCTTAAGTGCATCTGGAGTTTCTTTTTGGAAAGAACGATGTCTACGACGGGCTGCGCCTACGTAATTTTCCAAATCATCCCGATCTGCCAAAATATGGCTGAATAGGGATGCATACTGAATTATCTATATTTAACATAGGGCATCACTTGTTGATGTACACCCTCCTACCAAACAACTCTCGCAAAGCAGCCTCAGATTTACTGGGGCTGTTTTGCGCTACTTCCATAGTACTTAAACAAAATATAGGACTCCTATCCTATTTGATTTTTGAATAAAATTAGGTATGTAGGGTGTGTTAGAACGAAGTTCGTAACGCACCTGCCGTACTCTCCGCAATAACACCCTACGTATCTTTTCAGAAATAAAACCGGATTCCTATATCTTTCAAACTTTCATTTCTCTGTCTTCTCTGCGCCTCTGCTCTTTCTTATTCAGTAAGTCGTGCGTAAGTACTATTCAAATAGAAAAGTTGTGTAAATAAAGCAGTTAATCCTCAAACATCCTTAACTGTATTTGAGTGTATACCCTGATGACGTAAGATGCTCTGAAGGTGAAAATTTGGGTATAGGTAAATGCGTATCTTTCCTGACTCCAGAGTTGTCACAAACAGTTCTGGAGTTTTTTAATTACAGAGGAGGATCGCTCATGAATAAAAGAATTATGAACACGCACACGATAGCTGTGCGGAAGTTAAGCGATCGCACTTCTAAATCTTGACTAAATCAAAGTGCGACACACTTAATATAAATGCTTATTTAGTTGTATATGTCACAAAAATATCCTTTCTCATTTCTACTTCTGCTGGGGCATCTGGATTATAAGTCGGTGATAATAAAAGACTAGCAAATGAAGGTAAAGGAACTCCAGTTTTAGAACTACATGAAGAATAAAATAATGTGTAAAATGGTTCAGCTACAGAAGGAATATCAAGTTTAACGCCCATAGCAGTTGCTAAAGCTTGAGCGCGGCTTTGAGCGTCTTTCATCGCTGATTGATAAACTGAACTCTGCAATGCTTGACAGTCATTTACTGCGTATTCTACGCCCACACTCTTAACGGAAAGATTTTCCAGTTGGCTCGTAGACTTGTTCGCTGTAGCAACAATTTCCTGGACGCGATCGCGTGTGGGTTTTTCCAGCCTCACCAATATTTTGGCGCTGTTTTCGCTGGAATCAGGGCTAATTTGCACTTTAATTTTATCAGCACTAATCCCTTTGGCAACTAGGCTATTAACTACAGGCTGGAGAGTTGCTTTAGTTAGGGATTTTTTGCTTGGTAAAGATTCTGCTGCTGTTTTGTAATTTAAAAGTAGAGTCGGTGAAGCAGCCCGGTCTTGTTGTTCCAACAAAGAGGGACTGCCGTTCGCCCTTGGCGTGCCGGAGGCATACCTGGAGGGTGAGGATATGTTGCGGGTTTGCGGTAGAGATGAGGGTTTCGTTTCTAAATCATCATTACTATCTTCCCTACTGAATACCAATTCAATATCGGCTGTATCTGCTGGCACTCTCACTACCCCTTGACCGATTACCATTAATGAGTGGCGATCGCTTGCTGGTGGATAAAATAATTGGGCATTAGTGGCTTTGGGTGTTAATGCTCCGATCCCGACAGTGACGGTAATGCTTACCAATATTAGAGCAGTTATGTTTCTCATGTCCTGGGAATGTCCTTTGAACCTAGTAATTGTCAAAGTTTACACCTCAAGAGCAGGATACTTACAAAAATATTGAGCTAATTCCACAGCGTTTAGTCGTGGGATTAGCTCAATAATAAAAATTCACTGCGAACTATTAACCAAACCAGTGAGAGGCTTCACAAGCTGGCTGAACTGTTTCACAAACATTATGGTTAATCCAATCTGACTTTTCTTGAACGATTAAACAAATGCCTTGATGAATCAAATTCTGTAGGTGCAGTTGCTGCTCTAAGGGTTTGCGAGGCAATTTGTAATAAGCCAGGCTTTCTTGTTCAGCCTCCGCCAGGGAAATATGTCCATCAGACATAGCGCTGTAAAAAGAGGGAATGCGGGTGAGGACAAAAGCAATTAGCTCTTGGCGTAAGTCAGGAATTGCAAAAGCTTTTTGATATGGATGGTATGGATATGTATCCAAAACGCTTTCAATCTCTCCTACTACTGATTGCTGTGTTAAATTAACTACCGTCTTCATAATTTTTAAACTCCTTTTTTAATCTAGTCAATGATGCGTGGAAAAAACAATTTTTTTAGATGGCAACGTCGTCATAACAATGAGTTAAAAGTAGTTCAACTGATAAATGCAAAATCCAGTGGAACTAGCCTTTTATCTTGATTGAATATCAGACATTTGGTTTTGCTGATTTTAGTTAAAGTTTATACTGATTCGCAGTATTATTTATTAAAACAGCATCCAATATACTGGTAGGTTAGCGATACTATATATTTATAATCCTAATTATTCCAAATTTATGTCAAGAAGGCAGAAATCTACATAAAACGCAGCATAAAAGCTGGGGGATCAAGATTAACAGCAATAAAAATCTTGAATTAGGAACAAGTTTTTAATGAAGTTAAGCTTTGTTGGTAATTCTCATCACATTTTAAGTTTGCTGCAAAATTTGCTGTTTCATCTAAAAAACTTATTTGTTACCCGTTGATTTAGGAAGTCAGACAAATAAGGAATTGCTAAAGTGCAAAATCAGTCTAGCGACTGATGAAACGATCGGGTAAAAATGTTGAGAAAGTTCACATTGTCTAAAGGAAGATGATGCAACTGATGATTAATTTCATTAGCAGCAGCTAATCCAGAAAGCATCGCACCTTCCGCAAGATTGCCGCCACACCAATCACCACAGCAAACTAAAGGTAAGGGAGTTCCGGCAGACAAAAAAGCTTCGTGCCAAGGACGGCTAGGAAAGGCATAGCGCCAACGATGTACTTGCATCCATTCAGGAGTATTCAGCCAAGGAAGGGACAGAGATTCAGCTGCTCGTTGCAACATAAGCTCTGCAACGGGTTGTAAATCCTGGATTTCTAGATGACGTTGGGCGAAATCAGCGCTACTTTGCACTACAAAATGTGGTTGTTGAGGGTTAGAACGCTTGCTGCTGTCCAAACCAATCCACGCTAAATCAGTATCATCGACAAAAGTTAGCGCCTTCCACTGAGGGAGTGGGTGGGATGTGGGAGGATATCCAGCGATCGCACTAATTGAGGGATAAAATTCTACAGAACGCAAGTTATCAAGAAAGGCTTTATCTAATCCACTTTCACCCAAAGGTTCTAACAGCATCATTGCTTGGGGTGCAGGAATGGCAACGATTATAGCTTTTGCAGTTAATTCTTCGTTGCCAGATTCGAGAGTCAAACGCCAACTATTTTCGGGAGTTGGGGTAATAGCGATGACACGCTGATTCAGTAATATTTCTAAACCTGGGGCGAGGGATTTAGCGATCGCACTCATTCCCGCAGGTGCAACATATCGCGGACTGCGGTTTTTTGGTTCAGATAAAGGAGCCCCTGCGGTGAGTTCATAAACCTCCTCTGTCCAAACTTCCAGGATATGGCGCGTAGACGCAGAGCGGCTTGTCGTCAGACATCGCAATATCTCCACAAAATGTCTAAATAATTCACCCTTTGGCTTCAGATAACAAGCCCCATGATCGGCCCAAGTTCCATGCAAGCGGCGTGTAGCGAGTCTTCCTCCCAAACCACGGGACTTGTCTAGCACTAGCACCGAATACCCAGCTTGACTTAATTGCTGGGCGCAGACTAAACCGGCCATTCCGGCACCAATCACTACAATATCAGTCATGAGTCCATAGTCCTTAGTCATTGGTTATTGGTCATTAGGTTATTATCAAAGGACAAAATTACTACTAATGACTGCTGAAAGCTAATAGTAGAATAAGGTACAGAAAGTTGCACGGAAGGGAGGAAGGGAAATTGGATGAGATGAGGGCGGCGCTAGAGTTAGCGACCGAAGAAGAATTGCAAGATTTAACGGCAATTCTATTTAGTCGTAAGTTCAATCCCCTAGACTATGTACACACACCCGAACCCATCGAAGTGCAAAGCCAAGACCGCAAAGCTTGGTTAGATTCACTAGAAGGTCGCTTTCGTTTTTTGGCGGCAGATGGGATGACTGTATTACGGGGACGTACAGGCCAGGTAACTTATCGACAAGCCTTAGTTCAAGTATGTAAGTATCTAAAAATTCCTTATTCTAATCAACTGGCAACTATTGATTTAGAAGCAGAAGTATTTTTGCATCTGTTAGGACAGGTGTGGAAAAAATTACCTGAACAGGAAAAACAAAAATTGACTCTCCGAGTGCAGCGTCAGCTTATCCAATCAGAACTAAAAGAACCTCTACCACTTTTATTGCAGCCTGACCCCTTGGGGTTACTTTTCAAAGGCGGTAGTGCGATCGCGGTTACTTCACTTCTCCAGCCACTTGTACTTAAGCAAATTGCTCGTCAATTTGCCATCCACTTTGCTACTTATGAAGTAGCTAAACAAGCGGTAATTACTGGCTCAGAAGCAGCTACAACGCAATTCCAAAGCTATGTAGCGATGCAAATGGCGCAACGGGGTATGACGGTGAGTGCAGCTCGTTATGGGGCAGCCCGCACGATGTTTGCCGTGATTGGGCCGATGATGTGGACTTGGTTTTTTGCAGATTTAGGGTGGAGAGCGATCGCCACTAACTATGGTCGAATCATCCCTACCATCTTCGCCTTAGCTCAAATTCGCCTCACTCGTGAGGAATGTTGGGAGCCAGCTTGAACAAGGTTTTTGACTATTTCAAGTCTCGTTGGCAATCTTCTTGGAACTACTCTCTGTGGGCACTGTTAATCTTCCCATTGAGTCCATTGGTGGGGGCTGTGACTATCGGTTTTGTCTCATTAATAACTTGGCTGAAACAATCCCGCAAAATTAATCGCCGCCCCATCAACTGGGGATTTGCCCTTTTGAGTGTGTTACTAATCGTCAGTGCTGGGTTTGCTGATGACAAGACAGCAGCATTCCTCGGCTTATTTAATTTATTACCATTCTTTTTACTTTTCGTTGCCCATAGCGCTCTAATTCAAACATTTGCCCAATTGCGGCAAATGGCTTGGGTTTTAGTAATCGGTTCCATACCAGTGGTAATTCTTGGTTTGGGACAGTTATTTTTAGGCTGGAGTTTTAAGTTCCAGTTTGTGTGGGTTGTATTGAGTTGGACAATCAGACCAGGAGGAAATCCGCCAGGTCGCATCGCTTCACTCTTTTTGCACGCTAATACCTTCGCTGCTTATCTAGCGATAGTTTTTATCCTTGGTGTAGGGTTGTGGCTAGAAAACTATCAGCAATTAAGAGTTAAGAGTCAAAAATCATTTCTTCCCTTCCTCTTCCTAAGCGTAGCGGTGATTATGAATTTCATCGCCTTGATTTTTACCAACTCGCGTAATGGCTGGGCGATCGCTATTTTTGCCTGTTTAGCTTATGCACTTTACCAAGGCTGGCGTATTTTTGTGGGTAGTGTCGCTGCGATCGTTTCTAGTGTGCTTTTGGCAGCTTTTGCTCCCTCACCAGTCGCTCAATTTTTTCGTCAGTACGTTCCTGCTTTCTTTTGGGCAAGGTTAAATGACGACATGTATCCAGATCGGCCAGTCGCTTTAATGCGAAAAACTCAGTGGGGATTTGCCTGGTCTTTAGCTCAAGAACATCCTTTGACTGGCTGGGGGTTACGTAGTTTTAGTAGACTCTACAAAGCCCAAATGCAAATTCCCTTGGGCCATCCCCATAACTTTTTTTTGATGTTATCTGCTGAAACTGGCTTTCCCAGCACTTTGTTATTTTGTGGCTTACTCGCTTGGATTTTGATTACAGGTGTCCAATTACTACGAAAGTCAAAACATATAAATACAGAAGATAGATTGATATTTTTCAGTTATCTTCTGACTTTTGTTGGTTGGATTCTATTGAATACAGTAGATGTAACCCTCTTTGATTTTCGTTTTAATGCACTTTCATGGGTAATATTTGCTGCCATTTGTGGAGTAATACATCGTTATAACCAATATGACAAGCTTGCATCTCATCAAAATTAGTTAGGAAATGACAAATAGCAACTATTTAAATCCTAAACATCATAAAAAGCTAGTTCATTCTTATTTCATCTCAAGTTTTCATCGCATTTCTAAGCTTTACACATTTCTTTTGCTAGTTAAATGTGGTAGTGTTTTCATTCTCTTAACTCTAGCCAATACAGCATTATTAGGGATTTCACTAGTCAGAGCGCAAAACCTAGAATTGCCGAAAATTAAACCGTCTAGTTTGATACCAGAAAAAAGGCAATATCCAAACACTAGCAATATTCTGGTTTTGAAAGAAGCCTTTGAAGTTAGGTGGATACCATCAGGGGCGATGGAACCAACTTTGCATGGTACTTCAAATACCTGGACAGCAGATTCGATATTAGTTGATAAACTGGTTTATCGCTCCCAATTACCCAAACGTGGAGACATTATTCTATTTGAGCCTACTGAGGAGTTACGAAAGGAAGAGTATAAAGACGCATTTATTAAGCGGATAATTGGTCTACCCGGAGAAAAGGTAGAACTTAGAAACGGCAAAGTATATATGAACAACAAACCTCTTCAGGAAGACAATTACCTTAGCTCTCAAGAGTCTACAGTAATTGATGTTTGTATATCAGGGCCACAGCCACCTTACTTAGCAAAACCTCAGATTATACCACCTAACTCATACTTAGTATTAGGGGATAACCGCAATTCTAGCTATGATAGCCGTTGCTGGGGTGTTGTTCCCCGGAAAAATATTTTGGGTCAAGCTGTCAGAATAATTTGGCCTTTAGTTAATGAAGCTGAGTTAGACGAAACGCGAAATAGTCAACAACGTTCCGCAGAAGATTTATTTCTTAAAAATGTAGGCTTTCTCATAACACCAAATGAACTAAATAATTCACCACATTACTTAGTATTTATTACTTATTTTCAAACATATTTGGCAAATGCTCAAAAAAACAAAGATGTTTTAAATCAAATTATTTCTTTAAAACATCTTGTTGTATATAGTTTCATTAAAAATGAAATTAGCAAAGCGATTGATTACTCCCAACAGCTTTTGATAATTGGACGAGAAAATAAAATTATCGGAGTCGAAACCCAAGCTTTGACATGGCTATCTTTTGCTTACTTAGTTAAAGGTTCTTATGATATTTCAAGTGATTATAGTCAACAAGTCTTACCTTTAGCCCAGAAAAGCCAGGATTACAACAACGAGTATCTTGTTCTATTTTATCTAGCAATAGCTAATATGGGAAAAGACAATTGTTCCAAAGCCAATGCTTTCTATAATCAGAGTTTATCTATTTTACCTTATGTTGATGAGCCAATAAAAAAAATAGTCCAGTCACTGTTAGTATATCTTTCTTCTGAAGAAAAAATAAAAGCTTGCTTGCCATTAGCAAAACTCTAGAAATATATATCAATTATCATTTTTGCGTGTATTCATGTATGTATTGCTGAAAATGCACAATCACTTAAGTGTTAAAGTATCAGGCGATCGCAGCGCAGCCACCGCGACTTAGAACCGCTATAACTTTTTCAGTGTATGCACGGGGGGCATTTAGAGTTTTAAGTTAATAAGATTACTATATTCACGTCTGTGACTGTGAGTGTGACTAATACCTAATTAGTCACTGTTGCTGATTGTTGGGAAGGTGTAGGGACGACCCTTTGGGGTTTTCCTACATGACGGGCATCTCTTGTAGATGCCCTTTTGTATATCTATTATTTTTATTTAGTCAAACACAATAAAAAAATATTTAGCTTAGTAAAAAAACCAGAATTTCTTCATGAAATTATCCTTGCAAAGCTTTACATTTTTCACTTCTTCATTAGGGTTATTGACAATTAACTTTGCCTTTCCTCTACCTGCTAAAGCAGCAATTGAGTGTGAAGCAGGTAATATGATTTATTATCCCAATGGTTCGCTGTTAACTTGTATACTCGATCGGAATACTAATGTGCAAGTTTTCAGTTCTCTTTCAGAGACATCCAATATTCCCTGTCGAGGAAAAAATTACATATCTTTCGATGAAAAAGGACAGTTCCAAAGTTGTCAGATTGCAGATGACATCCAAATTAGAACAGTTAATTCAGTTGAAATTTGTCCGGCAGAATATAGGATATATGTTTCAACTTCAGATAAGGGAAATAAATCTTTTACTTGTCGGCAATACTAGCACTATATAATTTGTAATTGATATAGCAATCCTGAATTATTCGCGATCGACAAGATACCCGACTTCTCAAATAAATGGGGTATCTGCGGGTTACAATTCTCACAAATCAAATACCTTATGGTGTAAGCTCTCGGTAAAATAGGTGTGTCGGTAACGAAAAAAGACGCATCCATAACCTACCTTATGCTCACAACAGCTAATTTTCTTCAGTACACCCAATGGTCAGGTATAGCTACCTTGGCATTCGCTGCCTTAACAGCTTTAGCTTTTATTCTCAAATGGGGCATCCGCTTTCGGCTGGTGGGTACAACTGGCTTTATGCTCGTGCTGACGGGTGGTTTATTTGCACTATCGATAGTCCCCTTAAGTCGGGCTGTGATTCCAGGAGCAGGCAAGTACACTCTAGTTTATGACAATGGCTCCACACAAGCAGTTATCACCACATCATCCCAAATTACACCCACACAATTAGAAGCAACTTTACGTCAAGCAGCTAGTAATTTATTTTCTTATGGTCGTTCAGGTACACGTGAAGACGACAACTTGACAGTTCGCGCCCGTACCATTATCCACCCAGAACCAGGGATTTCTGTACCAGTTTACTTGGGTGAGGTGAAGCGATCGCTCGTTTCTCATCAAAATTCACCAGTCACAGTAGAAATTTACACAGATAAATTAGCCCAATTGTCAAAACCTACTGCTTAAAAGGCACGCAAGGACGCGGAGAGAGTATTTGATAATTTCTCCGCGTCACCCCCTCTTTATGTCTTCATCTCAAAGAACAAAAATTTTAATTTATCTCTACTTAATGTCAAGAGTTTAAATTTATTTTTGCTAATGCTTCGTTGTGAATTAGCTATTTCTGGGCAATTTCTAAGTTCAATTTTTGCAAAAGTTCATTGCTAATGGGTGATGTTGCCAGAATTGGATGTTTAATACCTCCCCAAATACTCCCAGTGTGGATTCGATGGGAAACTAATATTTCAGGAATTTCATTAGAGATTAAAACCTCTGGTGGTGCGAGTTGACCAATAGCTCGCGCTCTTTGGTAATGATATGATTCTGATAAAACCCGATCCAGTTGTTCCGCAATAATTTCTGGGGTTTCTTTTGCAGAATCTAATAATAGAATATAGTGTGGAGGCTCGGCAATTGGCATCAAACTTTTAAAATTAGTTTCTTGCAAGTTCAACATAGTCAAAGCATTATTTACAAAAGTTTCTTGCAACTTTTCGCCCACCAAATCGCTAACAGCTTGATGTCGTCCGAGAAACTCTAAACAGGGAGTGTGGCGATAGTAATGAGTTACCCGGATGCGATCGCCAATTCGATAACGATACAATCCCCCTTTCTGCGATAAAATAACTGTGTATTCCTTGCCAGTGTTGAGTTCATGTAAACTATACAAGGAACCAGTATCATCCTCGAACTCGAAAAAAACTTCATCAAGAACTGGCACACATCCCCCAGCGACAATCAAGGGAATCGTTATTGGGGCTTCCGTGGCTAATAGTCCTTTACCTTGAATTAATACACCTGGAAATTGCAAACGTAATCCCTGAGCTTGATCTGCTGCATTGGCACTATCCCAGCAAGAAATCAGCTTCAAATTTGGCCAGAGTTGCAGCCAGGAAATATTTTTTTCGCTAAGGAGTTGCAGGCGATGATGTGAAATTCGGTTGTGTAATTCTGTTTGCAACAAATCCTGATTTTCTTGAATATAGTTTAAATGTACTTGCAGAAAACTAGGACTCCAAATAGAAATAATTTCTAGTTTTTCAGCCTCTAATAATGCCAAAGCCAGTTGATGTTTAAACAAGTTCGCGTCATGCAGCCGATTAAGTTTATTTGGCATTACCAACCAAGGACGTAAAAACCAACGCAACCAGCCATCTAAATAATCTAGATCGTTCTGTAAAGTTTGACTATCAGCTACATCTAATTGCGGCGAGATACAAGCATAAATCTTGCCTGTGGAAAATTTTGGGCCATGTACAATCAAATCATGCGCCCATACACAAAACATCTGATTAAACGATCGCCGCAAAGATTGAGTATAAGGAATCCATTTTACAGCCCCGCTACTACCAGAGGTTTTTTCATAGAACAAAATGGGTTCTGGTGTGAGGGCAATTTGCTGCTGTTTGGCGTTTAACCAGGGTTCGAGTGCATCATAATCTACAATTGGTACACGCTGCCAATCGTCTACAGAATGAATTCCCAAAGTTTTACCATACTCGCTTTTAATTAGGCGATCGCAAATCTCCTTCTGTACAGATGTCTGCGTTAACTCTGGGTTATCCAAAGCTTGATGAAATCGCCTCGCAGTTGGTGCGAGAATTTGCCCAAAAAGCTGAATAATCGGACGCATTATTGCACCTTTTGATTAGGATAAAGCTTGGTGGCTGCTGGTAAATAAGAACCATCAGCAACGACTACACCGGGAGCAAGATTAGATCCGGCTCCCACAAAAACATCGCAGCCAATCTTGACTTTTTTGACATACAACATTAAATTTTGTTTGCGGGGTTTAATGATATGGCAATAGATACCGACACCATGCCCGACAACGACGCGATCGCCAATTTCTAATAAACTGCGATCGGCAATCTCCAATCTTGTTGTCCAGTATACGTCTCGCCCCACTTTAGCACCCCACAATCGCAACCAACAGGAAAATACCCCCGGAATCAGTCGCAGCAATGCTTCCAACACTGGAATTGCAATATAAATTACCTGGATTTGATGACTACCCCACCAAGGACTATATTCTTTACCTAGTAGATAACTAATACCCTCGCGCACAGGATAAACCCATTCATGCAAGCGGTAAACTAGTACTGGTAGCCCATAAATAGAAAGCAACACCGCCAGAATGCTGAAGATGTTGGGTGAATAGACAAGGTAGATTATTGCTGCACCAGTTAGCAATAATATAAAGGTGGGAAAAAACGAAAGGATTTTACTGATAACTGTCATGAAAAGGGAAATAAAAGTTTTTGGAAAAAGTTTAATGAGCTAGGAATTCCAATTATAGATGGTAAGTTTTTGCTTTCATAATATGTTCCATGTAACTTATCCCAAACTTTCAGATTAGCCCCATAGTTAGAATTGTGGACTTCGCGGCAATGATGCCAAGCATGATCCTGTGGTAAGATTAACCAAGTAGATAAAAATTGATATTGCCTGGTATTTACAGGAATCATCAAACTGCTATGTCGCCATAAATCTAAGGCAGAAGTTAGACTTACTCCAAGTAAATAACCTGTTGGATCAGCTAACAAATATAAAAGCAAAGTGTGTATCCATAAATAAACAATTAATAAACTCGTCCAAAGTGTGTTACGAGAAGTTCCTAATACATCCATCTGAGTAACAGTATGATGGACTTGATGAACTTTCCACAACAATTTAGTATGTAATAAACGATGATTCCAATAATATAAATAATCAACTACAACAAAACGGATAAGAAAAGCTGGAATTAATGATACTTTTAAATATCCTTGTTGAGTGGGTAATAAATGTTGATAAAGCCAATAAACTAAAGTAGCTTGTAGTAAGGGAATCAAAATTCCTTGAATCGTTAATCCTATACCATCTAGCAACCAATCTTCATGACTTTTAACTTTGAGTTGAGTTCGTCCAATCTGATTGGTAATAGTCCAACCAACTAATCCGATAAAAGTGCCAAAAATTAGTAGTTGTGAAAAGTTTTGTATTCCCACTTTTGATTACTCACACTGATATTGAATATTGATTAATTACGAATGACATTATATACGCTTGATTACTTATTAAACCCGAAGAACCCCACCCCGCCAAAGCTACGCTTTGTCTCCCCTCCCCGCTTGCGGGGAGGGGATTAAG